>NZ_JACGVS010000012.1:0-135890 GCF_014077345.1 Colwellia sp. BRX8-4 | reverse complement strand
AATCGATAGCGATTACGTTACATTGTGTCATTGTGTGGACTCCTGGTAAAAGTTGATTTGAGTGAATGCTTTTCACTTTATACCGCAAAACTCCCGCGAGGGGGAGGAGTCCATACATCTCCTTCATCGCTTATTTTAACTAACTATTATTTGTCTCTTAATGGGGCGTTATTTTTTGAATAAAAAGGTGGAGTATATGGATAAATCGCTGCAAAAAATGATTGAAAATATGCCTGAAAAAACAGGTAAAAAATTAGAAGAATGGTTTCAAATCTTGGACAAAGAGAATTTTGAAAAGCATTTAATGGCTGTGAAATTTTTAAAAACAGAGCATGGTGTAACACATGGATTTGCAAATACAATTGTCACTTTATCTAAAGAAAGAACTAATCCTCCTGAAGATTTAGTTTTAAATCAATATAGTGGTAAAGAATCGCTTAAGCCTATTTATGAAATGCTTTTCTTAGTAATCAAAAACTTTGGTGAAGATGTTGTAATTACACCCAAAAAAGGAAGTGTAAGTTTCATCAGAAAAAAACAGTTTGCTTTAATTAAGCCGGCAACTAAAACAAGAATAGACTTGGGTTTAAAACTTAAAGACGTCGAGGTGCAAGGGCGGTTAGAAGTATCAGGACCATTTGGCACTATGTGTACCCATAGAATACAACTAAATAATATCTCTGACGTTGACAGTGAAGTTATCGAATGGTTATCGAAAGCGTACGAAACATCTGTTTAGTCAAAACATAACAAGCGGTTCAAACGAAAAAATACAGTTGACTATTTTCACTGTGTTCAACATTTTAGCCAACCAATTTTTTGCCTCTTATCGAGGCGTTATGCTGCAAGGAGTATTTAAGCATGAATGATACTAAAAAAGATAATTTCTACTGGCCTGATGTATCAACAATAGAGTCTGCTAAAGCTGCTACCAAAGGTTCTATGTTCGTAGCATTATTTGTTGCTACAGTTACAGCCGCATTTGCCTTATATGGTATGTATAACGATCCAATTTTAGGAATTGATGCTTGGGCATTTGTCGATTCATTTATTTTTATACTTATTGCATTTGGTATTTGGAAACTAAGCCGATTCGCAGCAACGTTTGGTTTAATTTTTTATATTATCGAACAAGTTGGTATGTTTATAACTAACCCGTCAGTACCTTTCTTAGCGATTTTATTTATTGTGATCCTCATTGGTGGGGTAAGAGGAACATTTAGTTATCATAAGCTTAAAAATCAAACTGTAGAGGTTTCAGAACCAGCAGCATAATAAGACGTTCAAATAACAGCTGGCTGTTGTTCGTTCCTCAACATTTTAGCAAACAATTTTTGCCTGTTAGTAGGGCGTTAAATATTTCTCTAGTTCAGAGTTTGTATTTATTTTAAAGGATGTAAATGAAAAAAAATATTATTGGGATGATTTTAACTTTATTCCCGTTATTTGCTTTAGGGGAAACAGTTTTCGTATCAGAAATACTTATCGGTAAATCCCAACATGAAATTAAATCGTTCTTAAATCCAAATTTTTCAAATGAGAGCTATTCTGCAACTTTGAATGATAGTTCATTTGGGTTTAGATTCGGTGTTAAATTTTTCGATAATGTTTCAATTGAACTTGCTAAACATGATCATGGAAGTGTGGTTAATGAATTTACAGTTTATTATCCTACTTCGATCACAGGTACACCTTCTGGCGGAGATTGCTGTTTAGGTTCTGAGCATGACTATACCGCAGAAGCAATTATACCTATTGAAATTGAATCTATTAGGTTTGGAATAAAAGGTGAAGTAGAGTTAGTCACTAACTTTACTGTTAATGCTCGGGTTGGACTTGCTCACTGGTCATATAAAAACTATACGCCAAAAAAACTTACAAATTTTAGCCCTCCACCAGTTAGTGATGGAAGTGGAAATGATTTATATTATTCATTAGGCGCAGAATATAAGTTTTCAGAAGATTTATATCTTGGCATTGAGTACTCACTATTATCTGTAAATGAAAGCTATGCTGTCAATGATGTAAGTGGTTCTTTTAGCCATGATGTAAAAGATTTATCAATAGTTGCAGGTTGGGTGTTCTAAATACCTAAGCCACCCAAGTCGGACAAAAAACACTTGGCTATTTGTTCCATCATCGCTATTTTAGCCAACCAATTTTTTGCCTGTTAATTAGGCGTTTGTGTTAATCATGGAAAGTGTATGCGTATAGTTTTTGTTTTCATCCTCCTACTTTTTTCAGTGACAGTTAAAGCTGAAAATATTAAACCTTTCACATCAGATGGGTGCAGTTCTTTCCCTGACGGTACATTTGATCATAAAGAGCTATGGTTATCTTGCTGCACTGCTCACGATTATGCTTATTGGCAAGGTGGAACTTATGAAGAGAGGTTGGTTGCAGATAAAGAACTTCATCAGTGTGTTTCAAAAACTGGCGAGCCACAAATTGCCAAGCTAATGTTAGCAGGTGTGCGAGTGGGAGGAAGCCCATATTTTCCTACGTCATTTAGATGGGGTTATGGTTGGTCCTATCCTCGCTGGTATAATGTATTAACTGAGGCCGAAAGAAAGCAGATAAAGTCGATCAAAAATGGTCCATATAAGGCATTCAAGCAGGATTAATAACAGTTGGCTCTTAATGGGTCGTTATGTTGTAAAGGAAGGTTAGGCGTTGGCTAAATTTGAAATACCCATACAAATAATCGAAAGGGATGGTCCCTTCAAAGAGGTCAAGCAGGATGCTTCAATTGTTAATATTAAATTATTAAATTCGGTTGTAATAGAAAATGTACTGGTGATTTACCCTAATATAATTGCAGCTATTAAAGGGCAATCTGAATTAACATTTGAGTGTTCTCAAATTTCTTCGGTAATACAAACGGATTCAAACCTTAAGGAAAGGTTTAAAAGTCACTGGATATTTTTCGGCTTGTAACAACATAAGCTATTAAACACAGATAAAAAACAGTTGGCCGTTCTTGTGCCCCGCTTATTTTGGCCAACAATTTATCGCCACTTAGCTTGGCGTTATATAACTAGGAGTATAAAAATGGATTTTGGTAAGCTTCCTAAATCAGAAAAAAACATACTAGCAGGAGTTGCTGGTGGAATAGCTGCATATCAGGGGGTTAATCCCTATAAAGTTAGAATCGCTTTTTTACTCACCGCACTATTGACTGGAGGGATCATTGTTATTGTATACACAGGATTAGCTTTGTGGATGCCTCCTCCTAATCGGTAATTACCAAGAAGGCAATAGAGTTAGCTATTAGTTATTTTTCATCAATCTAGCATAGTTACATTACAAGGCATTAATGCAACACTAAATAACAGTTGGCTGTTGTTTGTGCCTAACAGATTTAGCTCTTAACGTGGTATTATTTATCCATTTTTATCGTAAATACAGGTGTGAGTTAAGTATGGTTCAAAACATTATAGTAGTGGCGTTATTAACTGGGTCCATAGGGTTAATGCTATTGGTTATAGGTTCGATTTTTGCTGCTATTGTAGCTCTGGGAAATAAACAGCACTTATTTGGTTGGTCTGTATTTTTGTGCTTTCCTCTTTCATTAGTTTATTGTGCTATGAATTGGGACAAAGCCGCATATTCTGGAAAAATGGTTTATTCAGGGGCGTTTTTGCTGGCAGTAACGGCTATTATTTTGAAAGCCGGTGGTGTGATTTAGAGGGGCATATAATAAGTCTTTCAAATGGGGGATTAACTATTTTTTAGCTCACTCAGGTGACTTAATAACTATGGAAAGCGCTTTCACGCAAAGTAATGATAAAACATGGCAGTATAAAAACGCTAAACGTGCTCAAATTTTTAAGACTAAAAATGATCCACGACTCTATTTTATCGGATCACTTAAGCGGTTCCATACTTAATATTATATCGCCTTTATTGCCTGTGGATCTAAAAAATAATTTGTACACCTTATTTAAGTTACCCTTAAAAGCAGTTTAATTGTAATGTTTTTTTGAGTGAAGGTTGGGTTATTAATTATTCTAGCATTGGTATAAATGCAACATAGCTCGCTTATCTGAGGTCGTTGAGCATTTTAGCTAATTAATTTTTGCTTGTTATAGGGCGTTATATATTAAAGGAATGATATTGGAAATTTCAAAGTGTGTTGTATTAGTCTTTTTGTTAAGTGGTTGTACTGTGTCCAATCATAATTTAAATAATGGGCCAAATGCCTTAGGTGGTGGATTTTCTGACAATAAGCTTCAGAAAGGGCTTTATTCTATTGTAGCAAAAACAAATTTTGCCCCATGGAGTGACCATAAGGCTGCTCATAAAATCTTTAATCGTAGAGCTACGCAGTTATGTGGTACCGCTGGTTTTACCGCAATTGAGCTTGTAGAAAGAGAGTTTGAACATATTCCCAGAGACCTTCCCCCTAAATATATCATCTCTCAAGTTAATGGTTATGTCATTTGTAAATCATCAAACTTGACTATTAAAGAAGCTGAAAAATTAATTCAAGCTTCATATGCAGTGAGCTTATAATTTGTTTAAATGGATGTTTTGGGTGAACTGATTAATCTAGTAAGTCCCAGTCCGGTTAATACGAATGCAAAAAATAAAATATGAAGCCACAATTTAGGGCCAATTTCAGTGTTCAACTCAGATAAAGACGTAATTGATGTAAATTGTCCTGTAGTTATCAGTTTTACAACCCATTCATTGGCAGGGGTTGCTGAAAGTGTTGTTAACCATCCTAAAATTATTACTTGCGCAACACTTACTAAATATGAAGCGTTAAAGTTATAAATAATGCTAGCAATAAACGTATAGAACACGGATACGCTACTATGTACAAGCCATGATAATACAATGGCGGTAGTTTCATTATAATTACCTACGTTTATATATGCTGATGCGTGTCTTGAAGTTAACGTAAGCATTCCAAATAAAGGTTGGATTACAATAAAGGCAATACTAGAAAAAATGCCAATTAAAAATATATTGGTGAAATTTTTGGTATTCATTTGTTACTCTTGGTGTGTTTTGATAATTACTAGACATGTTTAAACGCTTATTAATTTCGAACAAAAGTATATTTTTGTCAGGTGACGGCCTAACAAGTTATGCTAAAAAGAGCATGTTCCCATTGAATCTAACCAAGTTAACATATTTGAAAAATGGCAAGACCAAATAGCATTAGATAATTTTCGTGACTTTGGCTTAAATAGTAAGATGTTTTCGTTAGTTGAATCATTTGATGTTAAAGAATATGTCATCAATAAGTAAGCTACATTATTGACAGATAAACGTTTTTTGTTTTTTGCCAAACATTCCATTAAAAATCAGTAACTAATGGAAATTTTTTTTAGGAGTAAGTCGTATGAGTTTCGTTATAGATATATTTGTTTGGTTATTAATTGAGACTATATTTGGATTTATTTTTTATACGACTGGCGGCTTGATTCTAAAAATACTGACCTTGGGTCAGTTTAAAATAGAATTTCATGATTTTGCTTCTTTTAAGAAGATAAAGTCTAAAAAAATCAATTTAATCTGTCTGTTAGGAATATCCTTTTATGTGCTATCCATTGTGTTAGTGGCTTATCTAAACAATTAAAATATAATAAAATACCAAGTATAAAAATAACCGTTAGCTATTTACTCCTTCATCGACTATTTTACCATCAATAATTTGCTTTTTAATGGAACATTATTTGTCTCTATAATCGTCTGTTTAATTTTAGTGTCTTTATTTATAGATTGGAGTAAATAATAATGGTCATCTTATTTATTATAAGTTTAATCAGTATGGTTTTGTGTTTTTATGTAGCTAAATACCGTAATGCTAATAAAACATTATGGGTGCTAGCAGCACTGCTTGTTGGTCCATTAGCGATCCCTTTTGTTTTCTTTTCTAAGCCGGTAGCCGCAAACAAATAACGTAAAATTTTATTTTTTATATATAACAAACCATTGGCTTTTTTATTCCTCGATATTTTAGCTAAGCATTATTAGTCTTTTAGAAGGCGCTAGGTGAATTTTAAAATATGACAGTTATCAATGAATACGCTTTATTTGCACCATTATTATCTTATGTTTTATGGGTAGTCATTCTGTATGTATTACTAACAATAATACGTGCTCCAAATATTTGGGGTACTGTTGAAAATCCAGATGATTGTCATCCCTTTTTTAACTTAGAGAAAAGCACTAGCGCTAATCTTTCAAATCAATTTGAATGGCCGGTATTATTTTATGTTATCTGTATCATTTTAATTGCGCGGCCCGATTTATATCAAAGCGCATATTTATGGGCTGCTTGGATGTTTGTTATCGGACGTGTGGTACATAGTATTGTTCAGATAGTTTCAACAAACATTCGCCTGAGAGGCAGTGTATTTAATATAAATTTTTTAGCGGTATTATTTATGTGGGGAATTTTAGCTTTAGATATACTAAGCAAATAAAATTTATTTGATATTATATTTAGAACTTGGATGAGTCCTTGGTCGTTGTTTTTTACTCTGTTATTTAACGATTATTTTTCACCTCTAAACAAATTGTGATAGGTATTAATGAATCAATCTATTGTCGGTTATCATAAAGATGAAGAAGATGATTGGGTCGCTGAATTAAAATGTGGTCACTTTCAGCATGTCAGACATAACCCTCCTTTTATAAGTCGCCCTTGGGTAATAACAGAAAAGGGACGCGATTCGTTGTTAGGCCACCTATTAAAGTGTAAAAAATGTGACTTAGGGCAGCCATCAGATCTATAATAACCTTAGCATTTATTCTCTCTACGCTAGATGATGAAATGAGTGCTTAGTAAGATACCTAGCAGGTTTTATTGGTCTAATTAGTCGATTAGGTGGCTTTTTTTACAACTATCGTTTTAAGGCTCGGACCTTGAACTCTATAACAACCAACAAAACAGTGTATCTTTTATTCTAGTCAACATTCCTTTATCTGTAATTTACTTTTAATTCGGTGTTGGTTTTTTTATGTTTTTTTATTTAACGGTCGAATTGCTTAATGAATGAAGTATTAATTTTAGCTGTGGCATTGAGTATGGACGCTTTTGCAGTATCAATTGGCTTAGGGGCAAAACACAATAGCAAGGTTACACCTTTGGCATTAATGTCAGCAGTATATTTTGGGCTATTTCAAGGGGTGATGCCTTTATTGGGGTATCTTGGAGGACGAGGAATACTAGGTTGGATGGAGTCTTATGCTACATGGCTAGCCTTTTTATTGCTTTTGCTCATAGGTGTTAAAATGATTTATGAATCTTTTTCTGAAGGCATAGAAGATGATATTGTAAAAGTAACTCATCGCGTTATGCTAATACTTGCCATCGCTACCAGTATTGATGCCATGGCAGCTGGCTTTACTTTTACCATTTTAGCTGTAAATCCATTCGTCGCTTGCTTTATTATTGGTAGCATGACTTTTTTCTTCAGTTGGTTGGGTGTGTTAATTGGCGTTAAAACGGGTACTTGGTTAGAAAGTAAGGCTGAATTCTTGGGTGGTGTCACTTTGATTTTAATAGGCATAAATATCTTATTAAATTAGAGGGTTAATCGGTATTCAACACGTTTACAATGAGCGTTCACATTTGATTCGCGCCATTTCTTATAAATATAGCTAATAATTACTTATCCTTGGGTAGGGTATTTATATTATCTTTGTTGAGGTTAATAAAATGAAAAGTACACTAAAAAAGGTATCAGAGATTGTCGCTAAGGCGAATGACTCGTTCTACAACCAATTTGATAATGTTGATACATTGATGGGCATAATGGATAAAAACCTACGTAACCAAGGCATGAAAGCTGATGCGATTACCATTGATTGCATAGCCCAGAACAAGAAGATCGTTGTACTCATCCATGATGAGAAGCCTGATACTATAGAAATAGCATTGGGTAGCAAAGAAGGTGATATTTATTCGTCGGCTGAATACGCACTAAATGAACTGTCAGAGGCTGTTATTATAGACATTATGGAAAAAAACCTTATCTCACAAGAAAATCACACTAGCTAATTAAAGCTAATTAAAGCTAAAGTAGCCTTTTGCTAGCGCTAGTAAACTGCGCTTAGTCGCTTAGCGGAGGTTATATTTACTCACGGTGCTAATTAAATGATTTCCTGCTTGTTTGAGTTCTTTTTTGTGGTAACTTTAGCGCAGTAAAATGGGATTATGTTTGCTGGACTTCACCTGTAGATCTTATTAATAATTGCTGGGCAGCCCAAAATGCCAGGGTGATGCGGTATCAATAATTTCTCAGTAAGGGGTATTCACATATCCTTGCAAAGAAATATCGTTTGCTTCGTCCTAATACTTTACCTGATATTCTGACGCTTAATGTGGCGTCATACCCCTAGGAGTTTACTTGATTTCACGACTTAACAAAAAAACTTTGATTCGATGGAAGGTCTACATAGATAGGTCGAAAATGTATATTGGATATGTACAATTCCTCCTGATAATTTTCGTTTTTATTAAATCACTAGGTGATAATTTTGTCACTGAATTTGTATTTACAAGTCCAATGATTGCAGTGCCTATTATATTGTTCACTTTCGTTTTGTTGTCGTTGATTATTGGTTACCTTGATTCCAGACTCGGCTTTCGTGAAGAAGAAATAAGGAACCATTCTAAATCTAATCCTGTGTTAATGGATATTCAAAAGTCTCTTATAGAATTAAATATTAGAATGGCTAAAATGGAACAAGAGAGAAAGTCGAACGATACTTAATGTTTTTACTTTAAGGTCGATTTAAATAATAACTCTTATAACAGTGCCAACATAAGTCATTCAAGTCGGGCAAATCTTAGCTGTGCTTTTTTGTCTAGGACGGTCAATAACCTTTAGTTCACTAAACTTAGCCTCCTATTGGGAGAATAGTTTTTAAGGATTTGAAATGAAACGTAGACAGTTTGTTAAAGCTTCACTGGTAGGTGGCGGAGTTATTTTAGGAGTAGGTGCAGGCGCATTTACCCTGATTAAAGAGGGCAATAAAAATAGCCTTACCGTAGAGATGGCTTTAAAAAAGCTAGATGATTTATCTGATGAAAGCCTTATCCACCAAGGCGAATGGAACCCATATCAAATATTTAGCCATTGCGCACAAAGTGTAGAGTTTTCAATGTCTGAATTTCCAGAACATAAATCGAATTTATTCAAGAGTACGGTTGGTCAACTCGCATTCTCGATTTTTGCATCTAAGGGTAAGATGACACATGACTTAGGAGAGCCTATTCCAAGTGCTCCAATTATTATTAAACATCTAGACTCAACACACGCACTCATTCGTTTAAAACAATCTCTGCTCAACTTTAGCCGTTATCAGGGGATTCTTGCGCCGCATTTTGCCTACGGTGAGCTATCGAAAGCGGAGTATGAAATAGCACATGTCATGCATTTATATAACCATCTTCAAGAGATAAAGACTTAACAATGCCGTGGTCAAGTCACTAAAATCACTCAAATTAATGTTAAGTGCTTTGCATAGTTTCTGTTAATTGAATCTAAAATAGAAACGTTAACTGACTCATCAGGTATTTGCATAGATTGATGTTTATAAAAGATAAAGCCGTTAATATACCTTATAGATCTGTGGGTTAATGGTAAATTTAAAGGCGATGAGTAAACAATGAAAGCAGAGTTACGATTAAAAATTATCGACGTTTGTAATAAAAAAATAGCGAGTAATGGTGACAACGTTGGACTATCATTTTATGCCTTTTTTGCTAATAAAAATGAAACACCTGAACTACTTATGGAAGTTGCAACATGGTGGATACAGACTCACAGATTAGATCATTTCGTCAAGGCTATTAAAATTAAAACCATGGTAGAAAATGGTTTGTAATGGAAGATAACCAATCGCATAATTGATAACATTTAACCCCAATTTTTTCACTGCACTTAATATAATAATCGACTGTGATTTTGCACTTGGTGAGGTTTAATGACAAAGGAACTACAAAATATCAGTCAAGCCGCAATCGTTCTAGAAGCGTATAATCCATCTTGGGATGATAAATTTACAGCAGAAAAAAAACGCCTAATAGCTGTTGCAGGTGATTGGCTTTATGGTTCTGTTGAACATGTAGGTAGTACTGCTGTTCCGGGCATGATTGCTAAACCGATAATAGATATAATGTTTGGCGTTAAGTCTTTGGAACTCGCTCAACCTGCTATTATAGCGCTTGTCCAAAACGGTTATAAATATTGGCCTTATAAGCCTGAAGTTATGCATTGGTTTTGCAAACCTTCAGATGAATTTCGCACACATCACTTACATTTGGTGCCGTTTGAAAGCCCACTCTGGAATGAACGTTTAAGGTTCAGAAATTTATTACGTTCAAACTCAGTTATCGCTAACGGATACGCAAATTTAAAACAAGAATTAGCCATTACTTATAAAGACGATAGGGATGAATACACTAAGAAAAAGTGGCCTTATATTCAGCAAGTTTTACATGAAAATAAACTCACATCATGAAAATGATTTTACAATGAGTGCTATCTGAAAAAAATATTTAATCTATACAAGAACAAAGCCTTCGGGTTAAAGCAAGTATCTCAACACGCTATGTGCCTAATAGCCGCACAGTGGCATTCGTAAACTTTAAAGTTTACTTAGCTGCTAACAAAAGCTATTTTATTGCCCCCAGTATAAAGGGTTAATCGTAGTGTTTGATTTTTATTCAACTAGAAAAGATAATTTATATGACAACTTTTTTCGCAGGATTTTTTCTTAGCCTCTCTCTTATCCTTGCAATAGGTTCTCAGAATGCTTTTGTTTTGAAGCAGGGAATTAAAAAACAACATGTTTTATTAATTTGTACTATTTGTGCTATTTCTGACGCTATTTTAATTTCATTGGGTGTTGCAGGGTTTGGCGCTATTGTAAATGAGTATCCTTTTATTGAAACGTATGCCCGTTATGGCGGTGCTTTGTTTCTTCTTGTTTATTCTGCACTGAGTTTTAAGTCAGCATTCAGTCAACGTCATGTCTTAACACCAGAAGCTAAAGTACAGCATTCAGTCTTAAAAACGATTGCTATCTGTCTTGCTTTTACATGGTTAAATCCTCATGTTTACCTCGATACTATGGTGCTTTTAGGGAGCATTTCAACACAATATGAGGGAAAGCAAATTGAATTTACCTTAGGGGCAATTTCAGCTTCATTCACTTTCTTTTTTAGTTTGGGTTATGGAGCAAGATTTTTAGCCCCGCTATTTCAACAACCAAAGTCATGGCAAGTGCTAGAATTTATTGTTGGACTTACTATGCTCATCATTGCTTTTACGTTAATTTTTAGTTAAAAGGTATACTTAACAGTGAATTGACTATTGGCTGCCAAGGAAAATGTGTGTATCTGATCACAGCAATAGGTCTTTTATTAACTTTTGTTGGTTTGGGACTTATAGGCTTAGTTAAACAAAAAATAGTTATTATAATCTCCTCAATATTTTAGCTAGATATTTATTGCCTATAAATGGGCATAATCAGTAAAGGTATTATATGAACGCGTGTGAATTAATAAAATTATTATCTAAAAAAGGGACTGAAGATCTATCAACTTCATTACAGTGGATAAAACCGATACCTGAAGAGGGTGCTGCTTTAGTTGAGAAAATAGACATGGCCTTAAATATTGTTAAATTTTCTCAATCTAGACAAGCTGAATATGGAGGGGTAAAATCCTCAAACAATCACTTAGACTCTCTAATACGTTTAAGGGCTGAACTTAACAGTATTCTTGAAAAAACCTAAAGTAAACTAGTTAAACTTAACGATAATAAATTAAATAGGGCAGGCAATAACGTAAATAGCTGTGCTACTAATTTGGCATTTTGCCAATGATAATATTACTCTCTACTGAGAGCGGATGAGCAAAGGAATGCAAATGATTAAATTGAATCTTTATAAATATAGTAAAGCCTTATCGTTAATTAGTTTAATAGCGGTTACTTATAAATATTGGGGGTTTGGTTTTTGGGAAGCTATTTTTATTTTGCTCCCTTACCTGCTGGTATTTTTGCTTGCAAATAGAGCCGCTTATAGTAGCCCTTTGTTAATAGGGTGTAGGGCGATAGCTGGCGTTATTGTTTCACTATTATGCGGAGTATTATTATTTGGCATAACGCCTTCTGCTCAAGCAGGTATTGGATTTATGTTTGTTGTTGTTATTCAGTATGGTGTTATTTTCGTGAGTGAAGCACTCATTGGTTTATTCACTTATCAGGCTGATGACAAATAAGACTAGTTAAGCAGCGCTAAATAAACATTGGAGTACGACGTTGAAAAAATGGATGTTAATTTCTTTACCTATATTATTTTTTATTGGCTTTGCTGGGGCAAACTACCTGGGCTTTTTATCGCCATCTTTTACATCTGTTGTAAACAAGCCCATTCAAAGAATAGATTTAATAGACCTTCAAGGAAGTCGTCATTCTTTTGATGAACTTAAGGGGAACGATACCGTTATTTATTTTTTTGCTTCGTGGTGCACTCCTTGCTACAAATCTTTAATGACGCTAGAGAAAGTGACCGCTAATAAGCAATTACCCATTAATTTATTAGCTGTTGCCTTGGATGAAGATATTGATGAAATTAACCGAATGTTAATTAAAACTGGTTTTACGGGTAAAGTGTGGATTGCTAGTGAAGGCACAATGGCCTTGCAGAAACGTTATTTTGGAAACGAAGGGCGTGCTGTTCCTTATGTAGTAAAGCTTGATAGAGACACAAATATTATCGAGAGAAGCTATAAATTAAATCAACTTACCCAATGGCAATCAGTTTTAAGGGATGGCGTATCTTTAAATAAAATATAGAATTTATAAGCAACAATTTAAGGGCGGGTAATAACCTCCTTAGTTAAGTTTGAGGCCGGCATTATTGAATTATTTTGAGGATAAAATTGATGAAACAGTACAAATATAAAATAGTAGATACCAGAGATGTTGAGACAGCAGGACTGTTTAAAGGGAGAAAACGAGAAGATGTTGAAAGTTATCTCAATACACTTGGCAGTGCTGGTTGGGAACTGGTTAACGTAGATTTTCGTGAACTTGAAGGTGGTCTTGAGTTCGCAGGCGTAATGAAAAAAGAAATTTAGGTCATTTACAGGTCTAGAATACTTAACCCGTTTACTATCACTTCATAGCACTGGCGACGTTATTTAACTTCGTTGTATTATTTAGCTTACATTACTTCGCTGATTATTTGGCGTTATACAAAATAGAGAGTTTGGTGGAAAATTCAAAGACTAGGGCTTCAATAAGCTTCAGGTTCAATCGATTAGATAAGATGCAAGCCTTTACACTCGAGCGAGAGATACTAGGCTCATTGTGCGATAAAAATGTTGAAAATAATGTTTATGTTGTTTGTGTACCCTTAACGGACACTAACTTCGACGACATTAGTGACTATTATGTCCGACAAAGAGTTAATATTGAAGACTGTGATATATTTGTATCGGTTAGCTCGGATTCAGGTACTAAATGCTTTGATATACCTGTGATAGTCAATCGCATGCTTAAATATATCGATTGTAAATTAACCTTTGCTTTTACTGTATTATAAAGACTTTAAAACAAGTGAATCAAACGGATAAATTACAGTTGAGGGCCCGTCTATTACAGACCGCAACTTTAGCGACAAAGAACGATAGGGAGATCGAATGAAAACACTATCATTTATACTATTAAGCTTTTCCTTGTCTTGCACTGCGGCAGAGGATTTTTTGAATAAGTATGCGGTTAATATTGATGGCATGCTTATGAGTAAGCTATTACCCATAAACGAAATGGATACGCTGACCCATAAATTTGAACCTGCCATCACTTTTAATTGCGGTGTTAGCAGTCGAGTTTACGCGCTCGATGAGCAGCTAAAATTTAAATTTGAAAACGGTCAGTTAAGAGTTGTTTCAAGCTTTGTCTCAACCGGCAATATAATATCTTATACACCACTAAGAGCATTAAGTGGTTTTGCATTTCGTCCCGCTTTATTTAAAGGTTATTATTTTATTTCTGAGTGATTTTGCGATATAAGTCATTGAGAATGAGTATTAAGAGGGCTGTTTTTTGATTCATTCCAAAAAAATAAAAGGCTTTAATTGACTGTTTATCAAATACTTAAGTGGTTTTTATTAAGTTGAAGCAGAAGCTAAAATAGTCTTTGACGGATAAGTGTTAAAAAACGTAATCGATAGAGTAAATAAAAATCATTAAAAATTTAAATTCAAAACGCATCGAATTAATATCATCATCAGCCGCTCATCTTCACATTGAACTTGAAACACCTTTGTTACTTTCTGAAAAATTAAATGCATCTGTTTCAAGCGATTGGCCTAGCGGGGAATATGACCGAGATGCAATGGAGTTTTTTCTTTCTTGTTTCGAAAAAGGCGGTAAATTAGCTGAAGGTTGGTATGGCTGGTATGCTATAAATATTGCCGTTTCAGGAGAAAGAACTCTCGTGGGATCAGGTGGATATTTTGGTCCCCCAGATAGTAATGGAATAGTTGAGATTGGCTATTCTGTGCTACCTAGTTGGCAATGTCGTGGCTATGCAACAGAAATTGTTAACCTGCTCATTTCTCATGCCTGCTCCTTCGAAGAAACCAATAGTATTATTGCTCATACTGCACCCGAAAATAAAGCGTCTAAAAAAGTGTTGATTTCTAATGGTTTTAGGGAAGTTGCAATGAATGATGGCCTGCTGAGTTTTGAGTATACTCGTTAGATTTATTGCTTTAATTGCAGTTGATATTTTAGGTAAAACCAGCGCTTTATAGTGCAACGACTAAATTTGTTACGGTGAGTTGTGCTATATATTTTAATAAAATAATTTATCCCTTTAATCTGGGGATTTTTAAGGAAATTACCTTTATGGATTTAATAAAAATTATATTACCTATCGCTTTAACGACATCGTTGTTGTGTCATGCTGAACAGACCCCATTAGAGCGATCTTTATCGCAAGAGTTAACTAAGGCAGTTACTAAAATTAACGCTAAAGGTGCTCAAATAATTGATGAAGAAACAAGACTTGATTACGCAGCAACATTCAAAAATTTCATTATCTATAATAACACTATGATAAATTACAGTGCTGATCAACTTGATGTAAAGGCTTTTGAACCAATTATTGAGAAAGTGTTGATAGGTACATTATGTGCGAATAAAGCGTTAGAAAGTTTTATCAATTTGGGTGTAATAATGGTGTACCGCTTTCACGGTAAAAATGGTTTATATATAACAGAACTTTCAAAAGATATGTCTACTTGTAAAAAAATACAATAAGCTGTTTAAATAATGGCAACCTTAGGTTCTTTCCCTGATAGATATTTTATAAATAATTAAATTACCGGCGAAGCTAATAAATGAACGGGGTTATTTAGCGCAAAGTTAACAGACATAAAATTTTCTTTTTAATCTCAGCAAAACACTGAGTCTTAGAACAATCTATGAGTATTTAAGATGATTTCACGTAAATATCACAAAGTTGTATTTTCTTTTTTTATGGCGTTACTTATGTCCTGTGTAATGTCTTTTGTTATTAGTGTGTTTAACGTAGGTATGGTGACGAATATTGTTCCTATATGGTTAAAAGCGTGGAGTTTCGCTTTTATCTTTGCCTTTCCAACTATTTTAATTATATCTCCTATTGTACATAAATTGGTGAGTTTTGTTTTACACGAAGAAGAGCATAATATTTAATATATGATTTAGACGAAAATAATAGTTGGCATTTATTACGGTGTCGTTTATTTTTAGCTAGCTGATATTTTGTTTAAAGTGTTGTTATTTTTTAAGGAAAAGTTATGTTTCGAAGCATTATGTTTGTTTTTTTATCGCTACTGAGTCAGTTTGCTGTTGCGTTAGATTACACACAGGAAATCACAGAACAAGAGATACAAGAAAAAATATCAGCTTTTATGCCAATCGAAAAAAAGAAATATTTTGTCACTGTTACCCTATCAAATCCTATAATAGATTTACTAAAAGAAAGTGATGAAATAGGTATTCGTGCAAATATTGACGCTAGTGCTCCCGGTGGAATTAAGGGTAGCGGTGAAGTAATGATTAAAGGCACATTAGATTATGAGCCTAAAAAAGGTGAGTTTTATTTTAAAAACCCTACAATTATTAGTTTAGCCATTGATAAAGTTCCTAAAAATTTCACTCCAAAAATACAAGATATTGCGCAGGCCATGCTTTCAAAAGTGATGGCCGTTTATCCAGTTTATAAATTTAAAGATGATAATGTAAAACACAAATTAGCCAAAGCAGTATTGAAATCATTGGAAGTAAAAGATGAAAAATTAATTATAACGCTTGGTGTGTTTTAAATTAACAAACAGTTGACTAGTGTTGTTTACTGTAGATATAGCCAACTTATATTTTACGATTGTAATGTGACAGTTTGTCGCGCATTGAAAAAGACTTAATAGCAGAGGTGAATTTATGGATTTAACAGAATTGGTGATATTTTTAGCTATCGGTGCTTTAGCCGGATGGTTAGCGGGAAGGTTAATGAAAGGGGCTGGCTTTGGCTTACTCGGTAATATCGTTGTTGGCATTATAGGCGCAGTGGTTGGCGGCTTTGTCTTTGGCTTACTTGGTATATCTGCTGGCGGAGTCATTGGTACAATTGTTACGGCGACTGCGGGGGCGGTTATATTGATATTTGTTGTTGGCATCATTAAAAAGGCCTAATAGCCTGATACGACAGATGAAATAAAAGCATTATCCCTTAATTTTATCTATTATAATCGTAATCAAGGGCGCAATTATTCCGGGGATGCCGTATTATTCATGCTAGAAATTTAAGATACCCAGAGGAGAATACGAGTGGCTAAGCAAAATTACTCTTTCGAAAAACGTCAGAAAGAAATAGCTAAAAAGAAAAAAAAGGAAGAAAAACGTTTGAAAAAATCAGCTGTGGAGGAGGTACCGTCAGAAGACGAGCAAGTTGTCTCTGAGAATGACGATAAATAACACCTGATAGCTTCATACTTGAAGTCATTAAATAAGGTTGGCTTTGCTATTTTTTTCAAATTTTAGCCAACTATTTTAGCTTATATAACTTGTGTTTACTGATAAGTGTTATTGCAGCGTCTTTATTTTTATCGTTTTCTTTTTACTCACCGGTCGTGTCTCCAGTACAGCATTAAATAAAAGAGCTCATAATAATGCCAAAGCTGGCGATTACTATGAATCGTTTGGTTAACCTGATGCAGCTAAAGAAGAACGAGAGATAGCTAGGGAAAATCTTGAAAATTCATACCGTATTGACCCTATCTTATTTGATTTATTATTTGGTCACAGCGAAAAATAAAGTATAGTTTTTGATGTTTTTAATTAAATATGCAGATCGAAACTTCTAACCATTCAATGCCTCAACACAATTTGATATCCTTAAGTGATAACAACAAACTGATTGGCATAGCTTATCCGACAACAACGTTCATTTTTTTCACTGCTTAACAATGTATGAGTATTAAGCGTGTTGCTAATTAAAGAAGAGATATTTATGTTTACAGGAATAATTCAATCGATAGCTAAAATTATCGATATTACAGATGAAAAGGGTATCAGAACTTTTGTTATTGATTTCAACAAAGGTTTTTGCACTGATCTAGAGATTGGAGCAAGTGTTTCTGTCGACGGAGTATGTTTGACGGTTACTGAAATAGTGTCTGAAGTTAGGGTCAAGTTTGATGTAATGCTACAAAGCCTTTTAATAACGACCCTCAGCGAATATGGAAAAAATACTTGTGTCAATGTAGAGCGAGCAGCTAAAGAGGGTGCTGAAATTGGTGGTCATCCTCTGTCGGGGCATGTGGACTTTAAAACCCCTATTGTCAACATTACTCACATAGAAGACAATTATTGTATCCGTTTAGGTTTGTCAAAAGAATGGAAGCGCTATGTCTTTCCAAAGGGCTACATTGCCTTAAACGGAGCTAGTTTAACCATTTCTCAAGTGAATAAGACAGAGCAGTGGTTTGAAGTTTGGTTAATTCCTGAGACTCGAAGGATGACAGTGTTTGAGGCTAAGACTGTTGGCGAAAATATTAATATAGAGATAGAACGTGGCACTCAAGTTGTTGTTGACACTTTACGCGATACACTGGAAGAAAACCTAGGGGCTTTACTGCCGTTATTTGAGAAAATTCTGTCTGAACAAGGCGTTGATATTAATGCGTTAGGGCATAATGTAAAATCCCCAATAAATAAAAACAGCTAAAATAGTAGGCTATTGTTACGTGATATTAGCCGTTTTAAACGGCTAATATTTAATTGATATTTAAGTGTGAATGTAGAGTGTTTATGGATAACGAACTAGTCATTAGGGAAGCAAAATTAAGTGATCATTCGTTTATTTTTAAACTTTCACCTATTTTAGCTGACGTTGCTCAGTTATCTTGGCATTCTGACGATGTTATTCAAAAAATGCAATTTGATTATATTGCTGAAATGCTTGCTGAATCATCACAAGCCAACGTTACCTTTATCGCTGAAAAAAGTGATGTTTCTTTGGGGTTTATTCATGTTAGAACCCATAAAGACAGTATATCTGGTGAGATGTGTGGAACAATACCTTTGTTGGCTGTTTCACCTGAGTCACAGGGTTTAGGTGTTGGTAAGATTTTAATTGGGTTTGCTGAGAAATGGTCTAAAAATTTAGGGTGCAGGTTACTGCATCTGGAAGTTTTCGCTAATAATAAAAAAGCAAACGACTTCTACCAAACGTTAGGTTTTAAACCTGAAACGGTGCAGATGATTAAAACGATATAGGTTGTTATATTTTTAAAACGTAGTGACGCTACTGGGTCGTTCACTACGTTTATTGAGTGTTTTGAAAGCGGTTACTATCAATTGATATAACTTAAGTTAAGCCACTTTGTGATTCTCAGCGTTTATTGATCTGTTAAACGGCTGTGATCGCACTCACCTTGCTATATTTCAGTTGCAGAGGCTACTGTCGTATATTCATAGTTAAATGCTCTGACTTTCTTACCTGAGTCAGCTATAAATTCTACGGTAGTTGAACGGGGTAATATCAATACTGCCTCGTATTCTTCACCCGTTAAAAAAGTGTCATTGCCACATACTAGGTCTTGAGTTAATTTTATCCGCATTACTAATCTTCGCTATGTTAAATTAATTTAACTTATCATATCATCTTTTTATGAACATATTAGTGCAAAAATTCGTCAGGCTGATTTCAATGATAATTTTGGCTAATATGGTAAGAATAATCAGCCATTATTATACAGAGATGGATTTGTGAATTGTTAACATTTAAAGATTAGAGTTTGATTATACTGTCAGCTAAGCTGGCAATTATCGATTTATTTTCATTAGTCGATGACTCTAAGATTTTTCTAAAAATCCGATATGGCCGTGAAGCTTTTAAATTTTATCAGGTCAAATGTTAATAAAATATCAAGCAACAACGTCGTTGAAAATAAATATTTATCGCGAGGGCATCATTATAGCGGTAGTATGGAAAATTAACTAAAGCGCAGGTAAGGCAACTTTATATGTCATCTAGAGTAAGACTGATTCTTTCGGCGGGGATCTCATTTTGTTTTTATTTTGCTTGGTCATATTGGGCGAATGGTTTAGTCAGTGAAGATCAATCACTAGTGTTAAGATCGGCAATTGTGCAAGGAACATTAAGCGGCACGATTACTATTTTATTTACTTTTATATTAGAAAAATCAGTGTCAAAATTTGGGCAAAGTTATCTTTCATTAATATTTGTTGTGCCTATCATCTGTACAGTGTTTTCTAAAACAAAACAAAACATCGCCATTTTCAGAACTTTCAGAAATGCCTTAGACCGCTCGGCTAAATATTTAAGTAATAACGCTATACCAGGTACTTTGTTAGCACCACTCTTACCTATAGCGATTCAATCTAGCATTGCCATTGGTGTTAACTTTATTAACCAGACGCCTAATTTATGGTTAACGGTTACACCTAGTATAATCATTACCGCTATTTATGGTTATGTGTATACTTTCACTTTACTGAGTAAGCCTGCTGAGCCAGCTTGATTAGCTAACTCGATTATTTATAAAATTAATTAAATTATATTTTCCAATTAAATTTAGCCTACAGTACTATCTGGTTAATTATTGGCAGATATTGAAATATGTTTACTGTCTTTGATTTTTAGTTTTCTTACTGAAAATAACATTGAGTTAACCCATTTCAATAATGAACGATTAACGAGTTAGTAAGCTTGGTATTTCATCTTAAATAACGACTAATCGATGAGTTAGAACTCCGTGATCACCTCTAAAAAGATCACGGGGGAAGTTTTTCTTTATTGGCAAAGCTACCGGTTATTGGCTTTTATTAACACCACCAATTAGCTTTTTAGGATCTAATCGTGCCATAAGCTCTGCTTCACTAATATTGGTTAGTTCGATAGCAACATCTATTACGGTTCTTTTTTCTAGGTATGCTTTTTTAGCAATCTCAGCACTTTTTTCATAGCCGATCAATTCAGTTAACGCGGTTACTAAAATTGGATTTTTTGCTAAATTTTGCTTAATTTCGTCATGATTCACGCTTATATCTTTGATAACTTTATCAGCAAGTGCGTTAGCGCTTGAGCTGAGTAGTTGAATACTTTGCACTAACGTATGAGCGATTAAAGGTAGCATGGTATTAAGTTGGAAGTTGCCAGATTGTCCTGACAACGTAATGGTTGTGTCATTGCCGATGACTTGTGTGCAAGCCATTAAAACCGCTTCAGGGATCACAGGGTTGACTTTCCCTGGCATAATACTGCTACCTTTTTGTAGTTCAGGTAATCGAATTTCATTTAATCCATTTAATGGTCCACTGCTTAGCCAGCGAATATCATTGCTGATTTTACTTAAACTAACCGCGGTGGTTTTAAGAATACCGCTAATGCATACCGCTGTGTCTTGTGCACTAATTGCCCGAAAATAATTATCGGCAGGCATGAAGGTTAAACCGGTGTTCTCGGTTAAGGTACGAGTGACAATAGTGGCAAAATCTGGGTGTGTATTAACTCCAGTACCTACAGCTGTGCCGCCAATGGCAAGCTTGTATAAACTTGGTAAGTTATTTTGTAGCTGGTCATAGGCATAACTCACTTGAGCACTCCAACCACTTATTTCCTGAGCAAAACTTAATGGCATTGCATCCATTAAATGAGTACGGCCTGTTTTTATGGTGTCATGATGCTGACCGGCTTTGTTGTCTAAGGTGTTACGTAAGTGTTCTAGCGAGGGTAATAACTGTTCAGCGATAAGTTTTGCTGCACTTAAGTGGATACAAGAGGGGATCACATCGTTAGAACTTTGTCCCATATTTACATGATCATTAGGGTGAACGTTTATGGTTTGATTACTTTTTAACTTAACTAATGAAGCAATCACTTCATTTGCGTTCATATTCGTGCTGGTTCCCGACCCTGTCTGGAAGACATCAACGGGAAACTGATTATCGTGGAAACCATCCGCAACTTCTTTGGCAGCCAATTGAATTGCTGCAGATTTATCAGCATCAAGTAGACCCAGTTCTTGGTTCGCTTGTGCAGATGCGCTCTTGATTGTGCCTAATGCCCAAAGGAAAGCGCGTGGCATTTTTAAATCGCTAATGGTGAAGTTGGCTAATGATTTAGCTGTTTCATTACCGTATAAACAGGCAGTTATATGCTTTTTATTAACTGTTGTTTTATCGTCTTTTTTTTGCATTTAGTTAGCCTTTTAAGTATCACGCACATTAATCATAGAGAAAGGTCGAAAAGAGTCTATTGAATAGGGTTATTTCTCAAATATTAGTTTTGCCTTAACCGCTTTAGGTAATTAGCATCATTCAATTTTTCTCTCTGATACTGTGCGAATGAGTTTATTTGCTCTACATTAAGACTACAGGTTACCGTTTTATCTTGCCAATTTAAAGACGCTAATTGTTTAGGTGCAATAAGTACCTTTTTACCGCCGGGCGAGCAATTACAGGTATCAAAATAATTGTGGCAATCAAGGCCCATATAGAACTCGATAGTTGCTTAAAATATTTTCTAGCAGACACTTAAATTATTTATGGCTACTACGCAAAAGTCGTTAATTAAATTAATTTATAAATACCATTGTTATATTGTTATATTGTTATATTAAATTTATTCAGATTTTAACCATGAGTTAAGTCTGGTTCTATAAAACTTTTTTTACTTTATATGAAGGAATAATATGAAAAGTATCAAGCTATTAGCGGGATTTTTAATTGGTTGTTTTTTATTTAATGCCAATGCGGAATCAGCAATAAACTATAGTTATTGTGAGCGCGATTGCAAAATGGAATATAACTTTTTTAAGACATATGCTAGAGAAGGTTCGTCTTTGGCAAACTTAGCGATGGCAATCATGAATTATAGAGGTCATGGGCGTGAAATAAATATACCTTTAGCCAATAAGTTACTGATCCGAGCAGCCAGAGATGGTGAGCCTGGTGCAATGTATCAACTTGCTTATAATATGATGTATGGTTTACACATGGAGCAAGATCTTGAAAAAGCACTCGTTTGGTTTAAAAAAACCGAAAGGTTTAATGTCTTAAACACTAAACGTAATGTTAGTTTGCTAACGCTGCTTTTAAATGAAGAGCAAGTTGAAAAACGACCTTCAATAAAAGCATTACTGAGTAAAGCGAGCCAAACAAAAGAAGAGCTGTTGTTTAACAGAGAAAATGATGATGGCATCGAGCATATTGCAGTGACTCATCAGTTCTACTGGGATTATATTTTGTACAATGCCGAGCTGCAAACTTGCACGGTAAAATGTTTACCAACGTCATTCAATACCCTAGTTCCTTTAATTCATGTTGTTAACGAGCAAGCACTGTTGAATGAATTAACATTAGCGGTTAGCGCTAAAATTTAATAATCAATTAATAGCTAGATATTAACCATATGCTGTCAATACTATGGGCAATGGTTATAAAGCTTATCCCACATTAGCAACCCTTTTGGGGCTGCTAATGTGGCTGCATTTTAATTTTAAGGATGAGAAACATCGTAAAAGTAAATTTCAACTTTAACCGCTATTACATCATCAAGTCATAAAATTACCGATGTTTATCGCTTCAAGTTAGGTCATGCATTCACTTTGATCATGGCGTATTTCAATAGATATGTGTGATAACTGTGGTAAAAATCCTTTTAAAATACGTTCATATTCGTTTGAATCTAAAGGCTCGGCAGAGGTTACTTTAAGAATTGCTGCTTGGTGTGCGCTTGCTATTTTCCAAACATGAATATCGTTGATCACGCTATTTTTTTCACTTAATACCGCTGATATTTCATCCATGGTTGATTTCTTTATCGATTTATCAAGCAGTACTTCACTTGATTCTTTAATTAATCCATAAGACCAACGCAAGATAACAATGGCACCGACAATCCCCATGAGTGGATCCATCCATAATAAACCAATATATTTACCCACCAATAAGGCAACAATCGCTAATAAAGAGGTGAGGGTGTCCGCCAGTACATGAAAGTAGGCGGCTTTCATCGTATGGTCGTGCTGGTGCTGGTGCTCGTGGTTGTGGTCATGGTGATGGTGATCATCATGTAAGATGAAAACAGAGGCAACATTCACCACTAACCCTATAATCGCAACAACGATTGCTTCGTTAAAATGAATTGATAGCGGGGCTGACAATCGCTGAGCAGATTCAATTATCATCATCAATGCGACAATCGCTAATGCAATTGCACTGGCAAAACCACCTAAAGAGTTTACTTTGCCTGTTCCAAAACTAAAGTCTTTATTACTGGCATGCTTTTTAGCATAAGAGTAAGAAAAAATAGCAATAAGAAAAGCGGCAGAATGAGTACCCATATGCCAGCCATCAGCAAGCAGAGCCATAGAACCAGACCATGTACCAGCAGCAATCTCAAGTACCATAATGATGGTTGTTAGCCAAAAAACAATTTTTACTTTATTTTCATGAAGCTTACTGTCAATACCAAAATCGTGCGAGTGTTCCCACTGAATACCACTATCTTTTTTCATTAAATATCTCCATCGGTTGCTTAATGCAGTTAGTCATAGCATCAATATATTTTTTGAAATATACTATACCCTAGTATACTACAATTCAAGTAAAGGAAATTTATGTCACATACTGCCGCCGGAAATAAAAAGCTGCTTAGTCGTGTTAGACGAATAAAAGGCCAATCAATTGCTCTAGAGACTGCTTTAGAAGGAGAGCCCGATTGCATGGCTGTTTTGCAACAGGTTGCTGCAATAAAAGGTGCGGTTAATGGTTTGATGAAAGAAGTGCTAGAAGCTCATTTACGAGAGCATTTAGGTGCGGAGGATATGACAAAAGAGCAACGATTAGCAGAAGTAGAAGATGTTATTTCTATTCTTAAAAGTTACTTAAAATAATCACCGTAATCAACACCGATGAAAAGTAGTGATTAATATTTTTTATTGAATAAAAAAAACAGTTATGTAATCATTTATTATTATCATAATATTTTGTTGGCTACTTTGAGATTTCTTTTCCCTAAAACATTAATAGTATTGTTCGTATGTTTGGCCTTTGTTGGTCAGGCAATGGCCTCTACTAGTATGGCTTATCAAATGATAGGTATGAAGGTAATGAATGCGCAGCCACAAGATATGTCTATGATGGATCACAGCGACCACATTATGGCTAGTGACTCAACTGAGCAGTCAGAAAATACAAAAGAAGATTGTTGTACGTCTTCATGTAAATGCTCTGCTGGCGGTTGCTCTATGGTTATCGCATTTATCAAAGGTATTGCAGGTAACGGACCTGTTGCTAATTTTTCAGCTAAGATCTTTTCTTCTTCTAGTTTGGCTTTAAGCCAACAACCAGCATCTTTGTACCGCCCACCAATATTAAGCTAAATACAGGATAAATGCCTCCAAATTTTGGACCATTTATATCATTACTCTTGTATTAGGCTCTTTTGATATTGCGTTGTTATAACAACTTATCACTGATAAAAAACCTAATTAATCAA
Source organism: Colwellia sp. BRX8-4 (assembly GCF_014077345.1). NCBI lineage: Bacteria > Pseudomonadati > Pseudomonadota > Gammaproteobacteria > Alteromonadales > Colwelliaceae > Colwellia > Colwellia sp. BRX8-4. Next base: position 110,834 of record NZ_JACGVS010000012.1, on the reverse strand, counting down.
AAATATTAATTGATATCCCTCTTGGAGGGGTTATGTTTTCAAAAAAATTCACACCAAAATTAATGGCAGACTTTGTTGTTGGCTCAGATAATAAAGTGCCTGCACTTGCTACTGTGACGCGACCGTTAACATGGGTTCTGACAAACGGTGTTCCATTAAGGAATATGCTGATGAATAATCACAACATCAATAGTAAGTTTTACTTAAAATACAGTGCAGGGCTGCTTGCTTTGATTGTCATTTCTGCCAGCGCCTCTGATGTTAAAATGGTTAAGAGCCCGCCACCATTGTCTTTTATAAAGGCAGTTAAGGTCGCTCAAAAAAATGATCCTTGGTTAACGGGGAATGTTCATCAACAAAACGCTCTTGAATCGATGAGCTCAGCTGCTAGTACCTTACCCGATCCTAAAATGTCAATTGGCTTGGCAAATTTACCGACTAACGGTTTTGACTTTGGTCAAGAAGGTATGACGCAAATTAAAGTGGCTATTTCACAAATGTTTCCACGTGGCGACAGTCTAGCGATTAAAAGCCAACAACTAAAAATTGAAAGTGAAGCGTTTCCCTATCAACGTAAAGACAGAGAATCAAAGGTTGCGGTTACCGTAGGAAGTTTATGGTTGGACACCTATCGAGTTCAGCAAAGTATTGTTTTAATTGAAAAAAATAGATCGTTATTTGAACAGTTAGCTGATGTAGCAACTGCAAGCTATTCATCGGCTTTAGGTAAAACTCGTCAACAAGATATTGTTCGTGCGCAATTAGAATTAACCTATTTAGAAGACAGGTTAGATAAATTAGCACAGCAGAAAAATCACTATGAAGGCATGCTTTTACCCTGGCTAAACACATTTTATAAGACGGGTAGTACTATAGATGAAGCGTCATTACTAACTGACTTTTCTTCACATGATATTGTAGTCAGTCATCAATTACCGCAACTAGAGTTAATGAATAGTCACTTAGTTTTGAAAGAAAATTGGCTTACACCAGGAGAGTTGCTGCCATATTTTTCAAATCACCCGGCGGTTATTGCTGTCGATAAGAAGGTGACTGCGACCAAAACAGGGATAAATTTGGCGCAGCAAAAATATAAAACTGAATGGGGTGTAAATGCAAGTTATGGCTATCGTGGCGATGATGCTATGGGAGGAAGTCGCGCCGATTTATTCTCTATAGGCGTAACTTTTGACATCCCCCTTTTTACTGAAAACCGACAAGACAAAGAAGTTCAATCGGCGATATCTCAAGCAGAAGCGGTGAAAACCGAAAAGTTACTATTACTAAGACAACTGCTAGGTGCTTACTCGAGCGCCAAAGGAAGACTATTGCGCTTAAACGACAGACAAAATTTATATAAAAATAAATTATTACCACAAATACATGACCAAGCAGAAGCCTCTTTGACTGCTTATACCAATGATGATGGCGACTTTTCAGAAGTTGTTCGCTCACGTATTGCCGTTCTAAACGCTGAAATCGACGAGCTAACACTTAATGTAGAAGAGCAGAAGATAAGGCTTGAGCTTAATTATCTTTTTATTGGCGGTGCCAATTCGGTCGCTATACAAAACAAAAATAGCAAACTGGCTTTAGACAAAAGTAGACGAAATACGATTATTTCGGGAGAAAAACAATGAGCACATCTACCTCAACCAAATACGCTAAACCATTAGTTCTTGGTATTATTATTGGTGGGATGCTGACTGTTGCTCTCACTAAACTTATCACTTCGGGCAGTAACTCAGTATCGGATGTTACGTCTAAAGAGAAAGTGCCACTTTATTGGGTCGCACCAATGGATGCCAATTATATCAAAGATAAACCGGGTAAATCACCGATGGGCATGGATTTAGTACCCGTTTACGATGACGGTGGCAAAGGACCCGATGAAGGTCCCGGCACCATTCGTATTTCACCTGATGTTGTTAATAATTTAGGCGTACGCACGGTAAATGTTCAATATAAAAAGCTCAATAGCCAAATTAATACCGTCGGTTATGTTACGTATAACGAAGATAAGCTTGTTCATATTCACCCTCGTGTACAAGGGTGGATTGAGAAGCTCTATGTTAAAGCGGTTGGAGATCCAGTTAAAAAAAATCAGCCATTATATGATATTTATTCTCCTGAGTTAGTTAATGCCCAAGAAGAGCTACTGCTGGCATTAGAGAGAAAAAACAATCGTTTAATTAATGCGGCAGAAAATAGATTATCAGCACTACAGTTACCTAAACTAGCGATTAAAGAACTAAAGAAAACGCGAAAAGTACAACAAAAAATAACTTTTTATTCACCACAAACTGGTGTTGTTGAAAGTCTAAATATCCGTGAAGGTTTTTTTGTAAAGCCAGGTACAACATTAATGTCGGTAGCTAATTTATCGGAAGTCTGGGTTGAGGCTGAGGTGTTTGAAAGGCAAGCAAGTCTAGTTAAAACCGGGTTACCCGTTACCATGACACTTGATTATTTACCGGGTCAAAAATGGCAGGGACAAGTGGACTATATTTACCCAATGCTTGATGCTAAAACACGTACTGTGAAAGTACGTTTACGTTTTAATAATGAAGCGGGTGACTTTAAGCCTAATATGTTTGCAGAAATTGCCATAGATACAACAAGTGATAAACGAACACTCATTATTCCTAAAGAAGCGTTAATTCGAACGGGTAATCAAGACAGAGTTGTTTTGGCATTAGGAGAAGGCAGTTTTAAGTCAGTTGAGGTTTCTGTTGGGCGTTATGGCAGTGACAGTGTTGAAATACTAACCGGCCTTACTGATGGCGATAAAGTCGTGAGCTCGGCACAATTCTTATTGGATTCTGAATCGAGTAAATCTTCTGACTTTAAACGTATGCATTATCAGCTGGAACAAACAACGTCTGACTCAAATGACTCAATAGCGATGACGATGAGTGATAGCAATGATAACGTTATCAAAGAGAGTGTTTCCTCTGCAACAGTCAATGGTACCGTTATTTCGACCATGGTAAATCATCGAATGGTGACTATCGACCGAGAAGCCATTGTGAAATGGGATCGAGAAGCCGATAGAGTCGATTTTATTGTCGATGAAAAGGTTGATATGACCTTATTTTCAATCAATGCCTATGTGATGTTTACCTTTGAAATTCGCGCGGGTAATTTTATTATTGTTAGTGCTATGGCAATGTCGGCACCTGGTGTCGATATAAATAACATGACTAACGACGAAAGGAAATAATGATGATCACTGCTATTATTCGATGGTCTGTTGGTAATCGGTTTTTTGTCTTACTTGCTACATTATTACTGGTGGCTGCTGGTTTATATTCTGTCAGCAAAACGCCTATTGATGCACTACCAGATTTATCTGATGTGCAAGTCATCATAAAAACAAGTTACCCGGGTCAAGCGCCACAAGTTGTTGAAGACCAAGTTACTTATCCCATTACTACAGCGATGTTGTCCGTGCCCGGCGCAGTTACGGTAAGAGGCTATTCATTTTTTGGTGACTCTTATGTTTACGTTATTTTTGATGAAGATACCGATCTTTACTGGGCACGTTCAAGAGTTCTTGAGTATTTAAGTCAAGTTGCCCCAAACTTACCCAGTGATGCTCGCCCTCAATTGGGTCCCGATGCTACAGGCGTCGGCTGGGTATATTTGTATGCCCTAACCGATAAAACTGGTCAACATGATTTAAGCCAATTACGGAGTTTACAAGATTGGTTCTTAAAATTTGAGTTACAAACCGTGCCTGGCGTTTCGGAAGTTTCTGCTATTGGTGGCATGGTTAAACAATATCAAGTACAAATTAACCCAGAAAAACTGCGTGCTTTTGGTATACCTCTCTCTCATATACAACAGGCCATTAAACAAGGTAATCAGGAAATAGGTGCATCAGTTGTTGAGATGGCAGAAGCCGAGTATATGATCAGGACAACAGGTTATATTAAAAGTGTCAGTGATTTAGAAAACATTCCGCTAGGGGTTAACGAGAAAGGAACACCGCTGTTATTAAAAGATGTTGCCGATATAGGCACAGGTCCGCAAATGCGTCGTGGTGTTGCTGAGTTGAACGGTGAAGGTGAAGTTGTTGGTGGTATTGTGGTGATGCGTTTTGGCGAAAACGCACAGCAAGTCATTAATCGTGTTAAAGATAAACTGGAAAAACTCAAAAAAGGTTTGCCCGAAGGCGTTGAGATAGTACCTGTATATGACCGCTCTGCCTTAATTGAACGCGCAGTAGATAATTTAGCCTACAAGTTGCTCGAAGAATTTGGCGTAGTCGCATTAGTGTGTATTATCTTCTTGTTTCATGTTCGCTCTTCTTTAGTGGCAATTATTAGTTTACCGGTAGGTATATTAACCGCTTTTATCATTATGCACTTGCAAGGGCTTAACGCGAATATTATGTCGTTGGGCGGTATTGCTATTGCTATTGGTGCGATGATTGATGGCGCAATTGTCATGATAGAGAATATGCATAAGCATATGGAAAAAACGCCATTAACAAAAGAAAATCGCTGGCAAATCGTCACAGAATCAGCCAGTGAAGTTGGGCCGGCATTATTTTTTAGCTTATTAATTATTACCGTCAGTTTTGTGCCGGTATTTACTTTAGAAGCACAAGAAGGACGAATGTTTGCTCCACTCGCTTTTACTAAAACCTATGCTATGGCGGCTTCTGCGGCGTTAGCTATTACCTTAGTTCCGGTACTTATGGGCTATTTTATTCGCGGTAAAGTGTTAGCAGAGCATAAAAATCCGGTTAATAGATTTCTGACCTTTATTTATATGCCAGCCTTGAAGAAGGTTTTACATTTTCCAAAAATCACTTTAGTTGCGGCATTAGCTGTGTTGGCTATTGGCATATATCCATTGGATAAAATTGGTAGCGAATTTATTCCACCACTTGATGAAGGTGACTTGATGTATATGCCGACAACCTATCCAGGGATTTCTATTGGTCAAGCTCGTCAACTTCTTCAACAAACCGACAAATTGATTAAAACCGTCCCCGAAGTACAAACCGTGTTTGGTAAAGTTGGTCGAGCTGAAACCGCAACAGATCCTGCGCCACTGACTATGATAGAGACTTTTATTCAGTTAAAACCTCATGACCAATGGCGAGAGGGCGTAACCACAGAGAGCTTAAAGAAAGAACTTGATGCGTTAGTCAAACTACCCGGAGTAACCAACGCTTGGGTTATGCCTATTAAAACGCGTATTGATATGTTGGCAACCGGTATTAAGACACCGGTAGGCATAAAAATAGCGGGGCCACAACTGGACGTTATTCAAGAAATAGGTCAGCAAATAGAAGTCATTTTAGCCGATGTTCCCGGCACAGCGTCCGTTTATTCAGAGCGAGTTGCCGGTGGCCGTTATATTAAAATAGATATCCAGCGAGAAAAAGCTGCTCGTTATGGCCTAAATATCTCAGAAATTCAACAAGTGGTGGCAACGGCTATTGGTGGAATGAATGTTACTAAAACGGTAGAAGGTTTAGAGCGATATCCCGTTAATTTACGCTATCCACAAGATTATCGTGATTCGCCTGAACAATTATCTTCACTGCCCATAGTGACGCCAAACGGACAACGTATTTCGTTAGGTGATGTTGCCAATATCATAGTAGAAAATGGACCTCCGGGCATTAAATCTGAAAATGCTCGACTCAATGGCTGGGCTTTTGTTGATATTGATGGCGTTGATGTCGGAACCTACGTTGAAGCGGCGCAACAAGTGATTGCTGATAAATTAATCTTGCCTGCTGGCTACTCTATTACTTGGGCTGGACAATATGAATATATGCAACGTGCTAAAGCTAAGCTGACTTATGTGGTGCCATTAACTTTATTTATTATTATTATTTTACTCTATCTGAATTTTAGGAACGTTATTGAAGTGGCGATGATTATGGGAACTTTACCCTTTGCGATGGTAGGAAGCATTTGGTTAATGTACTTAGAAGGCTTTAACTTCTCAGTTGCTGTTGGCGTTGGTTTTATTGCGTTAGCCGGTGTTGCTGTAGAGATTGGGGTTATTATGTTGGTGTACCTCAATCAGGCTTACCAATCGATGCTAAGTGAACACCGCTTAGAAGGTATCATCACTAAAAAAGAAGATGTACTACAGGCTGTTTTACATGGCGCTGGGATGCGTGTTCGTCCTGTTATGATGACTGCTGCTGCTATTATTGTTGGTTTACTCCCTATTTTATATGGCACAGGTACGGGCTCTGAAGTGATGAGTCGTATTGCCGCACCTATGGTTGGCGGTATGTTGAGCGCGGTTATTTTAACATTACTGGTTTTACCAACGCTGTTCTATTTATGGCGATCGTCATCGATAAAATAGTGGCGATAAAAATAGTTTAGCAATCACCCTAATATTCATCGAGGTTATGGCGTTTTAAAATAGCGCCCGTACTTTTAAGTCTCATTGATGGTAGGGTAGTTGGGTAAAGTTTTATAAAGCATTGTGTACAAACTAATGAGGGAAAACTATGAACGAAAATGACAAAATAAAAGCATCCGATTTATTTGTGCAAGCATTAGAAGCCGAGGGGGTCGATCATATCTTTGCTGTTCCCGGCGAAGAAAACCTCGATATGCTCGAGTCCCTTCGCAAGTCGTCGATAAAATTAGTGTTAACTCGCCATGAACAAGGCGCAGGATTTATGGCGGCAACTTATGGACGCTTGACTAATAAAGCTGGCGTTTGTTTGGCAACATTAGGTCCAGGAGCAACAAATTTAGCTACACCTGCGGCCTATGCTCACTTAGGTGGTATGCCCTTAATTATGATCACCGGACAAAAGCCAATTAAAAAATCTAAGCAGGGCCAGTTCCAAATTATTGATGTAGTTGGCTTGTTTGACCCCATTTGCAAAATGTCTAAACAAATTGTCCATGGCAATACGATTCCGTCATTAGTGCGTGAAGCTTTCCGTCTCAGTGAAGAAGAGCGCCCCGGTGCTGTATTATTAGAGTTGCCTGAAGATATTGCTGCTGAAGATTGTACGGCAGGGATTATGACACCCCATAAACGTCATTATGCAGGTCCTAATGAGGTGGCACTCGAGGAAGCGGTTACGTTAATAAAGGCCGCTAAAATGCCGTTAATACTTATTGGAGCGGGCGCGAATCGTCAAAATGTTCGAGAGGCAATGTGTGATCTTGTTCACACAACACGTATTCCCTTTTTTGACACTCAAATGGGAAAAGGCGTTGTTGATGAACGCTCAAGTCTCTTTTTAGGCACTGCAGCGTTATCATCTGGTGATTATTTACATTGTGCGATTGAACGTGCAGATTTAATTATTAATATTGGACATGATGTTATTGAAAAACCGCCGTTTTTTATGGAGCAAGGGGGTAAAAAAGTTATTCATGTTAACTATAAATCTGCGAAAGTTGATCAAGTATATTTTCCTCAATCAGAAATTATTGGTGATCTCGCGGCGTCTGTGACTGCTTTAAAAGATAAGTTAGCAGGAGAAGTAAAGTTTGATAGAAGTTATTTTGATAAGGTAAAACTCGCCATAGATGAGCATCTTGAAGAAGGAGCTGACGATAATCGCTTTCCTATTATTCCTCAGCGCTTTGTTGCAGACATTCGAAAAGTCATGGGTGAAAAAGATATCATCGCCTTAGATAACGGTATGTACAAACTTTGGTTTGCCCGTAATTATAAAGCATATCAACCTAATACGGTATTACTCGATAATGCCCTCGCTACAATGGGCGCTGGTTTGCCATCAGGTATGATGGCAGCAATGTTAAACCCTGACCGACGTGTGATGGCAATATGCGGGGATGGCGGTTTTATGATGAATTCACAAGAATTAGAAACAGCAATTCGTTTAGGCTTGAACTTAGTGATCACCGTGTTAAATGATAACTCTTATGGAATGATCCGTTGGAAGCAAGCCAGCTCTGGCTTTGCAGATTGGGGCTTGGAATTTAATAACCCTGATTTTGTTAAATACGCAGAAAGTTACGGCGCAACCGGGCACAGAATTACCTCTGCTGAAGATATCATTGCTACCTATGAAAAAGCATTCTCAGCGGGAGGTGTTCATCTTGTTGAACTACCCGTAGATTACTCTGAGAATCAAAGGGTATTGATTGATGAATTGGCAGCAAAGGTTTGTTTAATATAAACCTTTTATTTTAATATCGCTTGTCAGTAAGCATTTTTTAACTTAATAAAGAGCAGATTATGGCCGACTTAGACAAAAATAGTACCGCTGAAACACTCGATGTGGTTAACCCTTATGACCAAACTTATGTAGGGTCAGTACCAACGGTAACGTGGGATAAAATTGATGAATATTTAGAGACTGCCCAGCAACTCTTCAAAGATCGTAAGCAATGGCTACCTGCCTTTAAGCGGATAAGTATTCTTAAAAAAGCGGCGGTGTTAATCTCACAACGAGCTGATGAATTAGCGTTACTCATCGCAAGTGAAGGCGGAAAGCCGCTGGTCGATGCTCGTGTAGAAGTTACTCGAGCTATCGATGGTGTAGAGCTTTGCGCAAAAGAAATATCGGCATTAACAGGTAAGCAAATACCGATGGATTTAACTGAAGCTGGAGCGGGGCGAATTGCTTTCACCAGTAAAGAGCCTATTGGAGTTGTGGTTGCTGTTTCAGCATTTAATCATCCATTAAATTTAATTGTTCATCAAGTGGCTCCTGCGATAGCTGCAGGTTGTCCGGTGTTAGTTAAACCGGCTCGAGATACACCATTATCTTGTCAGGCATTCGTTGATATTATGCACGAAGCGGGATTACCACCTCAGTGGTGTCGCTTTATTACGTGCGAGACATCAACGTCTGAAAGAATGATCACCGACCCTCGCGTCGCCTTTTTTAGTTTTATTGGATCAGCCAAAATTGGTTGGATGTTACGTTCTAAATTAGCGCCAGGAACACGCTGTGCATTAGAGCATGGTGGCGTTGCCCCGGTTATTATCGAAGAAAGTGCCGATATTGCAGCAATGATCCCGAGTTTGCTCAAAGGTGGTTTTTATCATTCGGGGCAAGTATGTGTTTCTGTACAACGTATTTTTGCGCCTCGAAATAAAGCTCAAGCCATTGCAAAAATGTTAGCTGATGGCGCTGAAAAGCTCGTTGTTGGTAACGCTATTGATGAAACAACTGAATGTGGGCCATTAATTCGTCCCAAAGAAGTCGATCGTGTTGAAGAGTGGGTTAATGAAGCCGTGACTGGTGGCGCAACACTTGTTACCGGCGGTAAACGCTTGGGTGATACTACTTATGCGCCAACAGTACTGCTTGAACCGCCAGTTGATGCAAAAGTTTCTAACATGGAAGTTTTTGGTCCAGTCATTTGTGTTTATGGCTATGATGACATTGACCAGGCTATTGCTCAGGCTAATTCGTTAGACTATGCTTTTCAGGCATCGGTGTTTACCAAAAATCTTGATGTTGCGATGAAGGCGATACAGGAATTAGACGCTACAGCTGTAATGGTCAACGACCATACTGCCTTTAGGGTTGATTGGATGCCTTTCGCTGGGCGAAAAAGCTCAGGATATAATACCGGAGGCATAGCTTACACTATGCATGATATGTCTCAGGATAAGATGGCCGTTATTAAGCTCTAATACAGTAAGCGCTAATACAGTAAGCGCTAATACAGTGAGCTTTAATATAGTGAAATAAATAGTCTTTATAAAATAAAGCGTCTTTAGTTGTTACCAAAGACGCTTTTTTATTCGCTCTATACGCACTTTCATTCGGCGCCTAGTCATCAAATACCTTACATCGATAAATCTTCACGTAATATGTAAATGTTATAAGAAATTTCATCAAAGTGTGATGACCATCTTTGTAGTACTTTTTTAGCTTTCTTTGGACTATCCAAATGTTTAGCTAGTAATTTACTAAACTTAATATCTGGTGGCGCCATAGCTCCATAAGTCATGTAAGGAATAGCCAGACTCATTTCAAGTGTGCCATTGACTCTGTCATACCATAACCAATTATATGGCCAATTTTCTTTTTTAGCCGCATCACTGATGATTTTCTTATCTTTTTCTAAAGCTTCGCTGTGTCCTAACTTCAGCTGATAGGTATTAACACCGATATATTTATAAGTAACATCTGCTGGCCAATGACTGTTGTTTAGATCATTTTCAGCGCGGTGGTGTTCATAATGAGAAATATATTTGCTGACATTTTTACGCCAGTTTTCAGAGGCTTTCGCTTGAATGTTCCACTGACGGTAATCATCAAGCTCTGACCAAGTATTGCAACAAGACCGAACGATGTAAGCATCCATATTTGCCCCCATATCAGCTTGATAAACAGACCAGCTTCGTGGGTCTTTCATTAATTTTCGATAGGCAATGTGGTCTATAAACGCTTGTTCAAAATTAGCTGTTTGTCCTGGTTTTGGTACAAATAACCACACATTAGCAATGTTTTTTACTGATTTTTCTTCTGCACTTACCGGTACTGACACCCAACCTAACATTAAGAACAAGGTTAATAGTACAAAATAAAATAATATTACTTTTAGATTTTTAGTCATGTTGGCTTCCTTTATATGATTGTTCATCCATGACAACCGCCAACAACTAAATGGAATATGGAAGAGTAATAATAATACAAAGTAATCGTATTATTATTTGAGTTGGTTCATCAAAAGTGTAGGTGAAAAATTAAATAAAAGCCATTTATTGAGGCATGCTCATGCAATAACTTTGTGCTTTAACCGTTTGAGTTACTGTTACTTGGCTTGTCGGTAAAGCCAGAAGATTTTCTGCTATTTATTACCTCACCGTTTTATCCAAGCAAGCGTTATGGATGCTTAATAAAAACTCATTTTATTATAATAAGTTAGCTATAAAGGCTATGGTAAAACTGTCGAATAAATATTGCCCTTTATTAAAACGCAAGGATATAATAAACAGAAATATAATAATAAAAGGATGTTCTGTGTATCCCCAAACAAAAAAAATACTGACCTTAGTTTTCATGTTTTTCAGTTACTGTTCCATGGCTATCGCGTTGGAAAATAAAAATATAGAAAACAAACTAGCGGTAAAAAACCTCGATATTAATACACTCTTTGAGGAAGACGATTACCGTGATGTTAGTTTATCTCCTGATGGTAAACACCTTGCTTTGATCCAAGATCAAAAAGGGACGCCTGTTCTTATCATCGTTGCTGTTGATACGATGAAAGCGATTAATCAAATTTCCTTTGCCAATAAAGACAGTGTCGGTCAATACCGATGGGCAAATAATGAAAGATTACTGGTTTTTCTTGCCAGTAAAAAAAGAAATCAAGAGAGGAAGGGCTACTATGGTGAAATTTATAGCATTAATATAGATGAAGATGAAGGTGACTTTATTTTTGGTGTCCGTTCACTTGTTCGTCGAGGAAAAATAAAAAAAGGCACTAAAGACCACGATTACGAAAAACATTTGGCGCATCCTGAAATAATCAGCATGTTAAAGGATGACCCCGAACATATCATTATTTCAACGTCACAATATAATGATAAAGGTATGTGGGTTTTTAAGTTAAATATATATGAGGGTCAAATAGAAACGTTAGCAAAAATTGAAGATAGCAAGGCAAACCATCAAACGACTCAGCTAGATTACTTCGATGAAAGCCAAGAGTTATGGCTTAGCAGCAACACGGAAGATGATGATATTACTATCGCGCGTTATGATTTTGATGATGAGTCTTGGTTGTACTATAAACCTAAAAATGCAAGCTCTAGCTTATCTATTATCAGTACTTATAAAGATCAAAAGCAACTAGTGGTAAGTGATTATTGTGGTAACGATACTATTTCTATTTGTTTATTTAATCCAAAAACTGAGCAATTATCGACGTTATATACCGTGGATGGTTATGATACCAACTGGCTTTACTTAGATAATCAAAGTAGACCTTTTGCCGTCTCTTACTTTGACGAGTACCCGCAATATAAAATTTTAGATAAAAAGCATCCTATGGCTGAAAAACTTTCGGACTTCTTAGGACAATTTGCCGGTTATCACATTAACGTTAGCTGGGATAAGACATTTGAGACCAAAGCCTTAATCTCTCTTTCGAGCGACATTCAACCGACCTTATGGTATTTATTTGACCGTGAAACCAATAAGTTGAGTTACGTTGCACATAGCAAGAAGGGTATTGATACTAAAAAATTACATCCACAATACTCGTTTAAATTTAACGCGAGAGATAACACCCCCATTCAAGGATATATAACCTTACCAACAAAAACGACTACTGCCGCAGTACCTGCTGTTGTTTTAGTTCACGGTGGCCCACATGCTCGAGATTATTGGGGATTTAATCCAGAAGTTCAATTATTAGCTTCGAGAGGCTATGCAGTGGTTCAGGTTAACTATCGTGGTTCAACAGGTTTAGGTTGGAAATTTGAAGCCGCTGGTTTTGGCCAATGGGGAGATAAAATTCAGTATGACATTTTAGATGGCATCAATTATTTGGTCGACAAAAAATATATAGATAAAAGCCGTCTCTGCATCATGGGCGCAAGTTTTGGCGGTTATAGTGCTATTCAAAGCAGCATTATTGAACCTGATCTGTTTAAGTGTACTATTGCTCGATCAGGGGTTTATGACTTGCCATTATTGGTTGATCACGAAGAGCCTGAGGTAGCGAAAGTATTAATTAAAAGAGTCGGTCTAGAAAACATCCAAAAAGCCCATTCACCGATTCATAAGATTAATTTATTAAAAGCACCCGTTTTATTAGTACATGGCACCAAGGATGACAGAACACCTTTAGAGCAAGCAGAAGTATTACTTAAGCAATTAAAGAAGCATAACAAGTCGTACGAATGGTTTGAAATTGAAAATGAAGGGCATAATTTTTATAAGTCTGACAACCGAATTATATATCATGAAAAAGTGCTTCAATTTCTAAACAAACATAATCCGGTTACTTTATAATGGCTGCTCCCTTGTGCACAATGGTATAAGGGAGATTTACTGGCTAATTGCAGCCAAGATATTACCTAAGTCAGTAATCTAGTGTTTTTTAAGTGGGATTTTTTTTGAACATCAATTTTATAAAAATTATTGCGAGTACTATTTTTGCCCTTTTAGCGTTTGCGGCAAACTCTGTGCTATGTAGGTTAGCATTAGGTGATAATGCCATTGACGCAAGCAGTTTTACTATTATACGGCTTCTTTCGGGCATTATTATATTAATTCTTGTGCTGCAACTAACACGTAAATCAAATGAAACAAAACCTAAATCTAAAGGCAGTTGGTTGGCGGCAGGTATGCTCTTTATTTATGCTATCGCTTTTTCATTTGGCTATATCTCATTAGATACAGGAACAGGCGCACTGATTTTATTTGGCGCAGTACAAATAACGATGATTATGGCGAGTGTAATTTCAGGTAATAAACTTCATTTTACTGAATGGGTAGGACTCATTATTGCATTTTCTGGTTTTGTTTATTTAATCGTGCCTAGCCTAGTAACACCATCATTTAAAGGCTTTATACTTATGGCTGTTTCAGGTATTGCTTGGGGACTTTATACCCTTGCTGGCAGAACATCTAAAAATCCACTTAGTGATACCGCCTATAATTTTATGAGAACATCTCCTTTTATTTTAATACTGATAATTTTTGGACTTAATGATGCTCATATAACACCAATGGGGATATTACTTGCGGTATTGTCTGGTGGTATAGCTTCTGGCATAGGCTATTTTGTTTGGTATATAGCGCTGCGGGGACTCTCTGTTACACAAGCCGCTGTTGTGCAGTTGTTTGTACCTGTTATTGCTGCTGCAGGCGGAATAGTGTTTGCCAATGAACTGATTACATTACGTTTGGTTGAGTCATCCGCTTTAGTGCTTGGTGGTATTTTAACGGTGATCTTAGGTCGATACTATTTTGTTCAGTTAGCAGCAAAGAAGCCACCCATCACTTAATGCATGTTTTTAATCAGCACTCAGCTGACCATTATTGAAAAGTTAGCGTCTTAGCTTAACATTAATGCACATCGCCATTGATAATCGTTTAACCGCCTCATTCATACAACCGATAATCCCAAGGGTTAAGTGGGATTGATCCACATCACTGTGCAGCATCGCACGAAAGCTCAATAGTACCGAAATAGCCCAATAGTACAGTTATAGGGTTCGATCGTATGCGACATTCTTAAACTAAGTGACTACAATAATAGTAATTTTGTACTATTATACCTTTTTGGTGATAGCGGTCACGTCGAAAACAGCGCTAATTCTGATGGCGAACGCTTAGCTTAGTTTAATATTTTCCCTTAATGAGGAAAAATAAACCTAAGGTGCTAACCTATGAAGGTAGTAATAAATATTATTGCTTAAACTTTTGATTTTTTAGGCATAAGTTAACTATAAATAAACGCATCATTATATAATTATCAATAAGTTGTTCAAAGTTTATCTTAAGGTAGAAGTTTGCGCTGTTGAAAATAATTCAATCTGTTAATACAGAGATAATCAGAAATAAAAATCAGCTACTTTAATAAGTGGTGTACTTAATAAATAGATGAGTTGATAATTTTTTAGCTCAGTTTTGGAGAGAAAGTTATGATTGCATTCAAGTTAAATGGGAAAAATGTTTCCTCTACTGCAGAGGAAGACACGCCTTTATTATGGGTTATCCGTGATGAATTTGGCTTTAAAGGCACAAAATTTGGCTGTGGTATTGGAATGTGTGGTGCTTGTACTGTACATATCGATGGTGCGGCGATCAGAACCTGCTCTTTTCCATTAATAGCCGCCGCAAATAAAAATATCACCACGATTGAAGGTTTAGACAACAATCATCCATTGCAGCAAACCTGGATCGATGAACAAGTACCTCAGTGCGGCTACTGTCAATCTGGACAAATTATGCAGGCCGCAACTTTGCTAGCCAGTAATACTTCGCCAAGTGACCAAGAAATTGTCGATCATATGAGCGGCAATTTATGTCGTTGTATGGCCTATATCCGTATTCAAAGCGCCATTAAAAGTGCTGCAGATGTTATGTCAGCCGATGTACAAACGTTTGATCCACGCTCTTCAATCCAACAATCATAAAGGCGTATGACAATGCAAAATATTAAAGATGCAAAAAACAATGTCAGCTTATCTCGCCGTCGTTTTTTAGTTGGTACGGTCAGTAGTACATTATTAATGGCTTTCGCCCCCCTAGCTAGCGCCGCCAATATCGGGCAAAGCCCACAAGAAACTCTGAAAAATAAATTATTTTCGCCAACGGTATGGTTTGAAATTAACCCACAGGGCGATGTGAACATTAATATTGCTAAGGCAGAAATGGGGCAGCATATTGGTACGGCACTCGCACGTGTTGTGGCGGATGAGTTAGGCGCAGATTGGTCTAAAGTCTCTATTACTCATGTAGACACTGACCCTAAATGGGGTTATATGGTCACGGGCGGTTCTTGGTCAGTATTTCAAACGTTTAAGCCACTTTCTCAGGCTGGGGCAGCCGGTCGTATTGCGCTAATAGAAGCCGCGGCAAAAATATTGAATTGCCCAGCAGAGCAATGTCGTGTTGAAAATGGTGCAGTAATTTATCAAGAACAATCGTTAAGTTTTGGTGAAATTGTCACTCAGGGCACCTTTAATCGTGTCTTTACACCAAAAGAAATTGATGCCTTACCCTTAAAACCAGCCAGTAAAAGAACATTAGTCGGCAAGCCTAGTTTAGCCCTCGATATTCCCGATAAAACCAATGGCTCGGCGGTTTATGGTATTGATGTTGAGTTGGAAGGGATGGTTTATGCTCGACCTATTGTTCCACCAACACGTTATGGCACTAAGGTCACCAATGTTGATGATAGTGCGGCTAAAAAGGTTAAAGGTTATCTTGGCTATCATATTTTGCAAGACCCAAGTGAAAACATTCAGGGCTGGGTGAGTGTCGAGGCTGATACTTATTACGGCGCGATTAAAGCCGGCGATGCGTTAAAAGTAAGCTATCAAGCGGGTAAAACAGCCAAAGTTAGCGAGCAAGATATTATTAAAGAAGGTGAGCGTTTAGTTGCTGATGAAAACGAAGGTGGGTTGTTTATTAATGACGGCGACTTTTCAGCGGCGAGTGCCAAAGCAGATAAATCTATTAATGCTGTTTACCGCACCCATACCGCGTTACATTTTGCTTTGGAGCCAGTTAACGCAACGGTAGAAGAAAAAAATGGTATGTGGCACGTTTATACCGGTAATCAATGGCAGTCGTTAACTTTGCCAGCGATCGCTAAAGCGCTACAAGTTTCAGATGAAAATGTTGTTATGCATCAGCAATACTTAGGCGGTGGCTTTGGTCGTCGTTTATTTGGCGATTATGCGATTCCAGCTGTATTAACGGCTAAAGCTATTGGCAAACCGGTAAAAATGGTCTTTACCCGAGAAGATGACTCTAGATTTGACCAACCAAGATCGCCTTCGGTTGTTTCGTTTCAAGCGTTATTTGATCAAAAAAATAAATTTACCGGCATGCAACACGCACTTGCTGCGGGTTGGCCAACCTTATCAATGGCGCCAGGGTTTATGCCTGAAAGTCTAGATAAAAAAATTCGTGTCGATATGTTTTCCACCAGTGGTGCAGATCATTGGTACAGCATGGAAAACCATCGTGTGCGCGTGGCTAACAATAGCCTAGCACAACAAACTATGTTGCCTGGTTGGTTAAGATCCGTAGGGCAGGGTTGGATTGTTTGGGGATTAGAATCATTTATTGATGAAATAGCGCATCAAAGTAAAATGGATCCTATTGATTTTCGTTTATCCATGCTTGATGGTTTAGGAAAGCAAGCGGGTAAAGCACCAGAAAGTGTTGGTGGTGCTAAGCGGTTAGCTCACGTATTAACTAGGCTAAAAGAAAAGACCGCCAATGTTAAGTTAGGAAAAAACGAAGCGATTGGTGTTGCGATAAGTGCGGGACAAGAACGTACCATGCCGGCTTGGATGGCTTGTGCCGCTCAAGTACATGTCGAACCTAGCTCTGGCAAAATCACGGTTAAGAAATTGACTATGATTGCTGATGCCGGCGTTATTATTCATCCTGATGGCGCTTTAGCTCAAGTACAAGGGTCAATGCTATGGGGAACAAGCTTAGCATTACACGAACAAAGCCCGATAGAAAATGGTCAAGTAAGTAATCTTAACTTAAATACCTACACTCCATTAAGAATGAATGATGTGCCTGAGCTTGATATCGAATTTGTTGAAAGCGAAGAGTTTCCTGTTGGCTTAGGTGAGCCAGGCGTTGTGTCAATAGCGCCCGCTATCGCCAATGCTATTTTTCAGATAACAGGAGTTAGAGTACGAGATTTACCTATTAAGTCAGCGGCGTTAGTAAGTACATAAAATATTATTAGTTTTTTGAATAGTTAATATGGCCAATAAGAAAGATGGTCATAGGTAATAATAACAAAGCCTTTTGTGTCGATAATACGTCACTAAAGGCTTTTTTTATAAGTCAGTAAAAGATAAGGTAGTACTTAATTGTCTTATTAAATTGGCTAGCTAAAAAATAAATATTATAGCCGACAAGTTCATTGGCCTTTAATGGCCTGATTAATATTAATAGGGAGAAAAAAATGTTCAGTCATATAATGATTGGCGCAAATGATGTCGCACAATCAAAGGTTTTTTATGATGCCATTCTTGGTGCCATGGGCCACGAGCCTGGTGTAATTGACGCCAAAGGTCGTTGTTTTTATTTTACCAAAAACGGAGTTTTTGCACTAAGTAAGCCGATAGATGGTAAGCCTGCTAGTCATGGTAATGGCTCTACTATTGGTTTCGCAGCTGAGAGTACCGCTATTGCTGATGCATGGCACGCAGCGGGTGTTGCTAATGGTGGTCGTGCGTGTGAAGACCTTCCGGGTGTAAGAGATGGAACGATAGGTAAGATTTATCTCGCTTATTTACGTGATCCCTCAGATAACAAAATTTGTGCGCTTCATCGAATCGTTTAAAAATAAGTGTTAATTTTTACTACCATAATAATTTACAAAAGTAAGGGCAAAACAGCTTGAAGCATGTCCGAAGTAGTGGCTTTTAGACATCTTACAGTCAGTATTATTTGCCTTTAGTTTAGTGTTTTTTGGAGAACTATCTTGGCGACTAAGCAAGAAGTAACAGACTTTATGAGAACAGAGTTTCCACAGGCCAAGTGCATTGTTGAAGCTGTTGGAGAACAATCAGCAACAATAAGGCATTCCGTAGGTTTTGATGAATTAAGGCCAGGTGGAACTGTATCTGGCCCCGTGTTAATGACCGTTGCCGATTGTGCTCTATATGTGGCTATTCTTGGTGAAATAGGCATCGTTTCTCTTGCTGTGACCACCAGCCTAACCATTAACTTTCTGAGAAAACCCTCTTCAAGCAAAGATATTATTGGTAAATGTACCTTACTAAAAGTAGGGAAGTCACTCATTGTTGGAGAGGTATCCTTATACTCCGAAGGTGATGTAAACCCTGTAGCACATGTTGTTGGAACTTATTCAATACCTAAAGCAAGATAAATTAAATAAGTCTATAAAGAAGCAGGGATAATTATCGTTCGAGCCTCATTTTGTATTACACTATTATCAACAATGACGTGTTACTTGACCTTCTGTTATGTCTTTAGGAACTTATGAAAAAAAATTCTATCCCACAGTTTATCGGTGTCATCATTAGTTTTGTTGCTATTTGGTTAGTTAATGATTTCTTTTTGGTTGATCAATGCTTAGATAATGGTGGTAGCTTCAATTACAGCAAAGGTGAATGTGTATTAGTTAATGGTGAAATACAAGCATCTGATTTAGGGAAGTACTTAATCGCCATCTATTTTTTTATGGGCTTATTAATTGCGTTGTCGGTTTCAATGCTCATTCAAAAAATATGTAAAACTGGGCAAGAATAAACACTATCGACTGCTAATTTAATCGGCTATTAATTACTCTACCATTGGCGTTGGTACTATATATGCTAAGCTGAACGCTAAAATAAAGGTAACATCTTATTCGATTACAAGTCGCTACGTTAAGTGGCGTATTTATCGAATATCGAATCTATATATTCACTGTTTTTTCGCTATAGCGTTAATGTTTTCATCAAATGAATGTCTTCTTGATAAAAAGCAGTCTAAAATCCTAGCCCATCAGTTTTTCTTGCAAAATTATGGCTAAATAATTACTGCTATTATTAATTGCAACGATATAGTAAGCCATTTAATTGTTATAGCCTTAGTGAAATGTACCGCTTGGCATTTAACTCTAACATGAGTTGTTAACACGAATTTTTCCGCAAAAGTGAAGTTAAAATCAGGTCAAATAAACAGGAACTTATAAAGTTGAACAACGAAGAAATTAATTGGACCATTTGTCAGCAGTGCCAAGGGCTTGGTCAAAAAAATAAAAGACCACGCAAAAAAATGCGACTTCAGTATCAGCGTCAGTTGGATGAATTTGAACAAAAACAAAGCGAAGGTACACCTCCAGTTCGTCCTAAGGGACATTTATTTGATTGTTTAAATTGCAATGGAACTGGCCTTGTTCAGGCGAAAAATATTACCATCGCAGATAAAGAAAACTACCCACATATTGCTATTATCGGCGGCGGTATCGGCGGTGTTGCGCTAGCAGTTGCTTGTTTACACCGCGGTATTCCTTTTACACTTTATGAAAGAGACAGTGGCTTTGATACTCGCTCTCAGGGTTACGGACTGACATTACAACAAGCCAGTAGAGCGATAGCAGGGCTTGGCATTTCTGTGTTAACCCAAGGCGTTATTTCAACTAGGCATGTTGTTCATACCACCACGGGTAAAGTTATTGGTGAATGGGGGATCAGAAAGTGGCACCCCTCTGCGGTGAAATCGTCGGTTAAACGCACCAATGTTCATATCGCTCGCCAATCTTTGCGTTTAGCTTTACTTAAGCAACTCGTCGGTGATAACCAAGTAAAATGGTGTCACCAATTAGTAGGTTATAAGGAGTCGCTGGGGGGAGGTATTGATTTGAGTTTTCAGGTCGAAGGTGAATTGAAAAGCGCCAAGGCCGATCTTGTTGTTGGCGCTGATGGTATTCGCAGTTCAGTGCGAAAATTACTGGTAACTGATGATAAAACACCTCTACGTTACTTAGACTGTATTGTTATCTTGGGTATTTGTCCTTTGGCGGCACTCGAAGGACTTAAAAGTTCACTGCTGGACTCAGCGACTGTTTTTCAAACGGCGAATGGTAATGAACGTATTTATATGATGCCTTATGCGTCTGACTCTGTGATGTGGCAGCTGAGTTTTCCGATGCCTGAAGCGGAAGCTAAGGCGTTAAGCGCTAAAGGTCCTCAGGCATTAAAAGACGAAGCGTGTCGAAGAACTCAGTGGCATGACCCTATACCACAAGTTTTAGCTGCTACCTTGGTGGCTCAAGTTTCTGGTTATCCCGTGTATGACCGGCCATTACTCGAAGCAAAATTATTGCAGCAAGGGCAACAATCGACGCTCATTGGTGATGCGGCTCACCCGATGAGCCCATTCAAAGGACAGGGAGCAAATCAAGCGCTTCTCGATGCGTTGTCGCTTGCACGAGGCATATCGATAGGATGTCGGCCATTATCTCAATGGCGAGATGCTGGCATAAGGGAAAGTGTCCTCAATGAGTTTGAAGCAGAAATGCTAGCGCGCAGTGCCTCTAAAGTGAAAGATTCTGCAGAAGCGGCAAAGTTCCTACATACCGACACTGTGCTTCATGAGGGTGATGAACCCAGGGGCCGTTGCCTTCAAAGAGATGGCTTGTAAGTAAACATTGACTGAGCAGGCTTGTTTTTTCCGTTATATTTATAGAGAATTTTTATGATCTGTTGGCCATGTGTTTTAAAGTTAGAAGGCGAAGATGAGCTTACATATTTAGCCTCTGCGCTAGATTTTATTTCAGAATGTCAGGATTTAATTCTTAGCGATGAGGATTATGTTATAGATTCTATGGGTGTTTACTATTTAATAGAATGTGTATCACAACAACGAGTGCTAGTTAAAACAGGGCGAACAGTCATTATAGCGGAAGTTTTAGATTTGATCCGTGCTCATGAGTTTAGTAAGGCGGAGCTTTGTCTCACTAAAATATATTTCTTAACAGTAGCAGATGCTATTAATTCACTACGCTATTAAATCAAAGTGAACAGCTAATGAGTGGTACAACTCCCTTAAAGCCTATCTATTAGGGTTAATTAGCGATTTTTTTATATAAAACATAATAAATGCCTATTATTACACGCTATTATTTATTTAATAGCATCATCATTTTGTTAATTAACTCATGATATCAAACACATAAAATTATTTTATAAATACGCCTTTTATAAAACTTTATACACAGCCATAACTTTATTTCTTTTCTCTCATTAATGTCTACGCATAAATTGCTTTAGCGATATTTAGCAACTATATTTATTTTATGTTTACGTTATATTAACTTTTAATTTACTTTTGTATGGATAATATACAGCTCTTAATATCCATACAAACAAGTAAACAAAAAGTTATGCGAATATTTCATTATTTGAAATTGGAAGACTTAAGCATTTACAGCTTTAAATAAAATGAAATAATCTTTTAACCAGCGTTCGAAAAAGTAGATTAGTTTGGGTGTACCTGGTTAATTTATTGGCTGTCTTTTAACTTTTATTTATAAGTTATTAAAATAAGTAACTGAATATTATTGTAATTATTAATAGATAAGGGATTTCTATGAGATATTTAACGATAGCATTAATTTTACCTATAATGGCATTTGCTAAACAAATTCCATTCAATGAAGCAATGACTGCGGAAATTACTTCAGCAATTGTTAGCCAAAACTTACCAACAACGCACAAGTCATCAACAAAAATGTCTACTTTAGCTCCTCCTAGCGGTGGTGATCCCGGAGACGAACCTGGTGGTGGGGATGCTTATGGTATTGCCAATGAAGATATCTTAGCGCGTATGTCTGTAAAAGATTCTGTTACGCCTTATACAACCGACTTACTTGGCGAGCATATTGACCTTAACTCTGGCACGATAGGATTTAGCCATACTGATTTGGTGGCTAAAGGGATTGGCCCCGACATTGTCATAGCTCGAAAGTTCTATCCTGAAGCTGCCGGTTTAACTGCTTATAATTCAGCTTTTTTTGATGATTGGTTACTTGAAATTCCCGCGATTCATACCACACTACTTTTTAATGGTTCTCGATATTCAGGTTCATGGGGAATAGGCAAAGAATGCTCTGGTTCCTTAAACCCTGGCGGAATTTCTGATCATGGTAACGTGTTTGAATCTCATGAATACTGGAACGGTGACTCTCTTATTTTACCGGGTCGGCAAGAGAAGTTAGTTGAAAAAAACGGTAGAAAAACAAAATCTAATTGGAAGTTCGATTGTTTTACTCGTTCAGGTGGCAATGGCGAAGGCTTTATCGGTCACTCACCCGATGGGCTTAAGTACACTTTTGACAAAATGAGATTAATATCCTCTAAGGGTATTTATCGAGATTATAAAGTTACTTCTCGGTATCAAGCCTTTATGTTGGCTTCAAAAGTAGAAGATCGTTTCGGTAATTGGATTCAGTATAATTATTCTGGTAACAAGCTAACTTCAATAACGTCCAGTGATGGCAGAACAGTTCTTATGACTTATGGAACGGGATCCCATCTAAATCATATTACTAAAGTTTCTTATAACGGACGTCATTGGACATATTCATATGGGAGTACGGAAGGGCTAGATTCTGTCACCAGACCTGATGGTAAAAACTGGTTTTTTGATTTAAGCCCATATAGAAATGCTAAACCAACTGTTGGTACCAGGAACGGTGACAAAATGGATGATTGTGTATACACCATAAATTATACACCAAAAAACAGTACTGCAAGTATCACACACCCTGATGGTGTAACTGGCACATTTCAATTTGAAGGAAAAGTTCAAGGAAGAAGTAACACGCTTGTAACCACTACCAGTAATAACGGCCCCTATATACAGCCACAATGCTACGCAACCATGTCTATTATTGAAAAAGTGTTAGATGGACCGGGAATGTCCAAGATGACATGGAATTATGATTACTCTGAAAACACAGGTTTTGCCGCTAATGAAAATATCCAAAGTAGTATGTTATTAAAGGGTACATTACCGAGCAATATCAATAATAAAGATTATAAATGGACACAAGTAATAGCTCCAGATAACAGTCGAACAAAATATTATCATAACCGTGATTACTCCAGTTACTTAGATGGTAGCTTAGCCGCTGTAGAAGAATTTGATACAAACGGCGCGATGCTGCTCCAAACAAAGAAAACATTTACTCGTCAAAATATTGGTAATGTGGGATTTGAGTTAAGCAGTGGTGTTGCTCATTCAAACAGAGCGTTAATTGCTTCTGAAGTAAAAGAATACTATAGAGTAGGTGGTAAAGATGTTTTTACTCACCTAACCACCTCATATGATATTTATGGTAACCCAACGCAGGCACACCAATACAATGATGCTAATGGTAACAAACATAAATATATTCAAACCACCTATAATAATGATCCAACATACTGGCTAATTGGTCGGCCATATCAAACAAAGGTCTTTAACGGTACTATTTATGAAGAAGTAGCAAAAACGACTTATCACTCTGCTGCGGGGATCTACAAATCACAACCCGCTAACCAATACTCTTTTGGTCGTTGGCATACCAATTACACCTACTTATCGAATGGTCTACCTAATAAAATAACAAGAAATGCCAATAATCAGTGGGTAAAATACTCAAATTATTATCGTGGAATTCCTAGAACTATTCAGACACCTACGAGCCGCAGTACAGTTTCTCAATATGGTTATCGAATAGTCAATGCCAATGCTCAGGTTACTCGAGTAACGGATTTTGAAGGTAACTGTGAAAACTACAGCTATAACACTTTAGGGCGGTTAACCTTAATAGACCCTTGTGACGAAGAATGGTCAAATACCAATATTTCATATTCACAGTCATCAGGTGGTATTGGCGTTCCAGGAACAGTTTCAGGTATGACGGTTCAAACGGTTATTCAAGGTGACTACCGTAAACAGACTTTTTATGATGGACTATTGAGGCCATTGGCCGTAAAAGAGTGGGATAACGGCGATAGTAGTAATACAACAAGGTATGTAAGAACAAACTTTAACTACTTAAATAAACCAACTTTTCAAAGTCAGCAGACAAGTTCTGCGTCTACTTATTATGGTGTTAATTACAGCTATGATGGACTAGGGCGTCCAAAGACGGTTAATAACAATGCCATTTCAGGTCAAATATCTTATCGATATTTGGTTAATGACAAAGTAGAAGTTAATGATAATAAAGGCAATGTTACCACAACCACTTATTTGTCTTATGCATCACCTAGTCAATCAATGCCTATTTTAATTAACTCACCCGCTGATGTTAGTACAAGTATGGCCTACAATATCTACGGTAATGTTAGCAGCGTTAGCCAAGGCGGAGAGCATGAATACCGCGTTTATGATGATTATCAAAAGCTTTGTAAAGTTGTTAGAGAGGATGTTGGCCCGAGAGCTTATTCATTTGATAGTGTCGGACAGTTAAGCTGGAAAGCTTATGGAACGTCAATTAGTACTAGTACCACCTCGTGCGATAGTTTAGTAAGTAGTTCAAATAAAACGAATTACGTCTATGGATACAGAGGAAATACTATTTCAGAAACATATGAGGATGATAGAGCAAACAAAAGCTTTTATTATGATAGAAATGGTCAGTTAATTACCCTTAATACCGGAAGTGTTGCTAATCATTATTCATACAATAGTTTAGGGGGATTGGCCTCTGAAAGCTTATCTATAGACGGAAATACCTTCAACTTAATTTATCAAACGGATAATTTAGGTAATCAAAGTTCAATCACTTATCCCAGCGGGCAAGTGATGAATGTCAAGCATAATGCGTTAAGTCAACAATTGCGAGTGGGTAATTACGCAACGAATGCTAAGTATCATGCATTAGGTGCTATTAAGTCTCATAATTATAGCAATGGTTTTGTGTATTCTGCTACGCTAAACAGTGCTGGCTTACTTGCTTCAACCTATGATGTAAGAAGTGGTACTTATGCGATAAAACAGGCCATGACCTACGACTCAAATAATAATTTGACGTTCTTGGATGACCAAAAAAATAATGCCTATGACTTAAAAGCAACTTATGACGGGCTTAATAGGTTAAACCTGATCACCGATAGTTACTCGGGTACAGGAGATGTTAATTACGACACCAAAGGTAATATTACCTACTATAAGATAGGTTCTAAATCGATTGGGTATGCTTATGACAGCTTAAACCGTTTAAATTACACCACAGGAAGTAAATCATATAACTTTCTTTACGACAGTAGAGGGAATGTCACCTCAAATGGTCATGATAGCTTTTCGTATAATGTTGCCGGTCAAATGGACGAAGCAAGTGGCAATACTTATGTTTATGATGGCCATAACCGAAGAGTGAAAACAAACGATGGTTCAGGCTTAAGTTATTCGATGTACAGCTTATCTGGTCAGCTAATGTTTAGAAAAGTTGGTGGTGTTAACAAAGATTACTACCGTTTAGGTGGTAAATTAGTCGCTACAAAAAATTCCAGTGTAGAATTCATTCATACTGATTATTTAGGCAGTCCTGCGGCATTTAGTAACTTAGCGGGAGTGATTATAAAAACTCTACACTATCAACCTTTTGGTGAAACGATTGGAACACAAAGTGATGATGTAGGTTATACCGGACATAAGTTCGATACTGATATCGGCTTAAGTTATATGCAGGCACGATACTATGATCCAGTTATAGGGCGTTTCTACTCAAATGATCCGATAGGATTCCGTGATATTCATAGCTTTAACCGTTATGCTTATGCGAATAATAACCCTTATAAGTACATAGATCCTACTGGTGAAGCTTCATTTCTAGTTAGTAGGCCAATTAATAATCCTGTTATTGGTATGGTTGCCAATCACAATTTCATAGTTTCAAATGCTGATTTTGTTGGGGATAAGAATGCAACAATTCATTCGTATGGAAATAATGGAAAAGGGATAATGGGGAAAGTAACAGGAAAAACTCAGGGTACATCAAGTACTACCGGAGCTACTGACAGAGCAGCATGGGAAGCTCTTAGTTCTAATACTGAAGACTTGGGAGATCATATAACTCAAATCATAGCTAATGATTCAGACGTAGATAATGCTGCAACTTCAGTGGTTGAAAATAAGGAGTATTCGTACACTGGAGTTAATAGTAATAGTGCGGCTTCCGCTGTTGCTGATAAGGCTCAAGGTTCGACAGTTATCCTTCCTGATAGCCTTAAATCATCTCCCGGTAATAGCAATAGAGATCAAGTTGAATTTAAAGATAAGGAGATAAATTAATATGCCTATTAACGTTATAGCACTTCTCTCAGTCGCATTATTAGATATCATAATTTTGTTGACTCTATTTCCTACTCCTGTTAGGAGGCTTCTTTCAAACCTAATAGATCTTAGTGACGGCTCCTACCTGATAAATTTTTCGTTTGTCATTCTAGCTGCAAATATATTATTACTTATAGGGATATTGATAAATAAATGGAGGCATGGGCTGTTTGATGGTCAACTAAAAATACTAATCTATTTTGCTTTAACAACGGTTGTCATATACACAATTATTGGCTTAACAGCGCTCTATCAAATGTATGTTGTAGGTCTTCATTAGCCTGCTAATTGTTTAGCTCAAAATTAGTAATCATTTTTTAAAGTTAGCATTTAGGATATTGAATCCAAAGCCCCTGTCGGGGGCTTTATTTTTGGCTGCTTTTGAAGCCAAAAGGGATTGAACATTAGCCCCGTACTCTGCTGTTCTAGTGGTTCGCACTCGCGAGGCTTTTTGTTGCTTCAATGCTAAATAATATTGTCCAGCACTTAATCAATGCATAATCCCTAATGAGTGAATTTTTGCGCTTTAGAGTAGAATGAATTTCTCTATAAAATCTTAAGGGGTTACTAGTTGAAAGAAATCATTAAAGAAATGCTGGATAGAGTTGGTTTGTTGGGGTTTTCACAACGGGCTTTAGCTCTGCTTCGAAATTCAAGCATTAAAGAACAAAGTTTTCAAGATAACAAAGTAAAAGCTATTGGCGATATGGTCACATCATTAGCTTTATTTGTTGTACTGGCAAAACTAGCAAGCACCTATGTGCCATTTTTATATGAACTAAAAACGATAAAAGTAGTAGATGAGATTGCACTAGGCATATATTTGTTGGCTCAAACGTTTGTTGTATCAGTGGTTCTCATGCTCAGCTTATCAGTAGTACTTTTACCTAAAGGTATTAAATTTCATTCATTGATCTTCTATCATAATTTCAGGGTAAAGGCGCTTATAAATATTCCGTTCTTTGTATTGTTTTCGATCATGCTAGGTAAAACCTTCGATGGTAGTGGGTCGTTGGATTTCGAGTTTAATGATCCAAGATTGTATGTTGCACTTGCTTGCATCGCTTTAATGGCTTTTATTTTGATTAAGTTATTGTTCTTACCTTTGAAGGGATTACTATGACACTCACCAATAAATAACCAGAATTCACGTCACCTAATTCATTATAATCATATTTCACGCCTAGTAATTGTTTTTCACGCAGTTGATTTAAGTTTTCAGTCATAATATAGTTTGTAATTATTATTCATGAAGTAATACTTTATATAATTACTTTTCATGGGTGATAATCGTTTTTCATGGTAAATCATCATTTTTAGGTTGGTAATATGGTATTAGCTAAACGCGCAAAGTTTTTTGATGAAGAAGTATACCCAGAGCCTGGGGCAGAGCTGGTTGGATATGCTTGGCTTATCAATGAATTCCAACTAAGAGTTCCTGCTCCTAATGCTATTTGTGCAATTGTTCCAGCTAAGAATGCTAAGCGCAGTAAAGGAAGGTGGTTAATATGGGGAAGCCGTTATCAGCCTGAATCCCATTGGTTTGCACAATTAACATTTGCGTTGAAATACGAAGGTGTAGATTTAGCTATTATGCGAAGTTTCTTTGGCGCTTTGGCAACAGAAGACATTACCGCCTCAATTGAAAATGAAATAACAGGTGCTTATAGCCGTCGAATTTGGTTTTTCTATGAATGGCTTACTACGCAAGTACTACCCATTGAGGATATTACTACTGGGAACTATGTTGACGCGCTAAATGAAGAACTACAATTTGGCTGCGCCAAAACCAAAGTTTCACGCCAACGAATAAATAACAACTTACCTGGTGTTAATGGTTTTTGTCCTTTAATTAAAAAAACAGAGAAGCTTGTTCAATATATTGGGGAGAATTTAGACGAAAAAGCGGCAAAAAATATAGGAGCTGTTCACAGTGATTTACTTTCAAGAGCCGCTGCTTTTCTGCTGCTTTCAGATTCTAAGGCTTCGTATACCATTGAAGGAGAATCGCCTCCTCATAATCGTATAGAGCGATGGGGGAAAATCATCGGTCAAGCAGGCATGCAACCATTAACCGTAGATGAGATAGAACGTTTGCAAGAAGTCGTAATTCCTGATCGTCGATTTATCCTGCCGGGAATTCGTTGCGTTGGCGGTTTTGTAGGTGAGCATGATCGTGTGACCAACATACCAATACCTGAGCATATATCTGCAAAGCCAGAAGATATAGATGAACTGCTCGTTGCTTATCTAAGTGCTTATGAACTAATGAAAGGTTCAGGATTTCATCCTGTTTTAGCTGCTGCAATCATTGCCTTTTCGTTTGTAATTATTCATCCGTTAGAAGATGGTAATGGACGAATTCATCGCTACTTAATTCATCATGTATTAGCTGAAAGTGGCTTCACACCTAAAGGCGTAATCTTTCCCGTTTCAGCGGTGATTTTAGAAAGAATAGAAGAGTACAAAGCCGTGTTAGAGCAGTTTACACAACCGCGCTTAAAGTATATCGAATGGAAACCGACCGAAGATAATAATGTTCATGTAACAAACGAAACGGCTGACTTATATCGATATGGTGATATGACGTGCCAAGTAGAGTTTTTGTTTGAGTGTGTAAAAGAGACAGTAGACACAGTTCTTCCTGAGGAAGTTCTTTATCTCGAAAGATACGATGAGATTTGGAACTATGTAAATAATCGATTCGACATGCCTCAGAAGAGTTTAAGTTTACTACTTAATTTTTTGCGTCAGAGTAATGGTCAATTATCGAAGAGGGCCAAAACTAAGGAGTTCTCTGCACTAACTGATGTCGAAGTAAAAGAAATAGAAAGTAAATATCAAGAGGTGTTTGAGGTTGATTAAACTTAACCATTAATAGAATGAATAGTTAGTAAGCATATGAGAGAACAATACTGTTTACTAACTGTTCATTAAATATGCTAAATTTATGCGATTCAGTGACGAATTGATGATGTTCTTTAAAATACAGCCAAGGAAGTAAGGCCCTCTCTACAAAGCACTTTATTCCCATTTCAAAAGAAAGTAGTCTGGATCAAGATTCGGATTATTTATATGCAGGCACGATACTATGATCCAGTTATCGGACGTTTTTATAGTAATGACCCGATTGGTTGGAATCCTAGAAATTCGGTACACTCTTTTGGTAGATACACATATGCGAATAATAACCCTTATAAATATACTGACCCGACAGGTATGGAGGGTGAAGATTCATATAAAAGTGAAGTTTAAAAACCAATACTCAAAGATATTACGGTTAAAATAGATCTTGTAGTAACAATGGTAAATCTTGATGGTTCAATTACCTCAACCAGTGCAGACGGAACTACATCAGACACAGCGTCAACAAAACTTGATGAACTTGGCCCAATATCATTTGGCGCAAGTAAGGATAAAGCTACAGGAGAAACAACGCATAGTGTAGCGCTCGGAAAACAACTTGGGCCAGATGAGTTGAATGTTACTCCTTCAGTATCTGCTGATTCAAATGGTAATCTTACTGGTGCAGTTCTATTGAATGTTAGTAAAGTTGATCTAGCGGTTCAGGCACAAGTTCCTGCCTCTGGGATTGTTCACAACTTTAAAGTCTTACTTAAGCAGGCTGGGGATATCGCACTAACCTCTCCAACAGGGAATTAATAATCATGAAAGTATTGTTGTATTTATTCGTCATTTTGTATTGCGTAATTGGGCAAACCAATGAGAAGGTTGCTAATAGTGAAAATGATATTACTATAAAATATCAGGAGCTTAAAATGGCTGCTATTGACGGAGACATTAATAGTCAATATGAAATATTTAACTTTGTTAATAGTAACAATGATCCTAAATTAAATGAACATCTAACAGAAGCATTTAAATTTATGATTAAAGCTGGTGACGCAGGCCATACAGAAGCACAATTTACTATAGGTTCAATGTATCAAGCAGGAAACTTGTTAGAAAAAAATAGCGATGTTGCTCTTGGATGGCTTCTTGGCGCGGCTAAGAATGACCATAGAAAAGCACAACTTCTTGTAGGAAATAATTATTCTATTAGAGCTATTGATGCAACAGAAGCAAAAGTAAAAAATGAGAATAATGAATTAGCTATATATTGGTATGAAAAGTCCATTATTGATAGTTCCATAATGGCATTAAAGCAATATGGAATATTCCTTTTTATGATTGATACATTTTCGGCAAAAGCAGATAAATTGCTAAGTCAAGCAGCTGAAAGTGGTGATTCTGAAGCAATGTATTGGCTAGGTAAAATGTATGCTCATCGGTGGAGTGATAACAAAGGGGATGTTGAGTTTGAACTTGCCCATTCATGGCTTGAAAAAGCGAAACTAAATGGGTATAAATCTCAAGAATTTATCGATGGATTAAATGAAAGGAAGAAGAATTACCTAGAAAGAATAGCAAAAGAGAATAAAGAGGAACAATAACTCCGCAGTTGAAAGTCAGGTGTCACCACTTATTAGGCCACCCATAATAACTTATGCTGTTTTTTTTTAATAAACTAGACTTAAGTTACCCTTAATAAGTCGGGTGATCGTTATGCCTAAGCCTAGTTCACAAAAAATTATTTTATTGGATACACCTTTTTATCTCATTTGCGGTCGCACAGTTCGTAAGAATTTTGTTTGTGGGGTTGATAATGAAAAGGGGGCATAACTTGTATTTATAGATAGTTTTTAATGGAATTTAGCGACTTACTTCTAATGGTAAAGTCACTAAAGATTTTTAAACATATAGTTTAATAAACCTGGAGAACAACATGAAAAAATTTACTACGTTTATAGCTCGCTGCATTATTTTAGTGTCGACTATCATCACAACATCGTATGCCAATGATCAGATAACAGATAAACAAATATATCAGTTAATGGATAAATCAGGGATAACCCAGTCAATTGAAGGACTACCGCTACAATTGCAAGCGATGGGACAACAAATGGCTTTAACGGCTAAAAATCCAGTTGAACATGAAAAATTTATGCAAGTGTTTGTATCGTCATTAAATCCTGATGTGATGCTAAACAAAATGACTGAAAACATAAGGAAGAATGTCTCATTAGCTGAACTACAGCCGATTCTTAAGTGGTTGGATAGTGATCTTGCTTCTCGCGTTGTAAGTGCTGAGCTTCAATCTACCGATCCAAAGTTTCAGCAAAACTTAATGCTTTATATGGCTGAGTTGCAATCAAGCCCGCCATCTCCTGAGAGAACAAAAGTAATTATTCATTATGTTGAGTCATCAGAAATTGTAGAACAAGGGATGAATTTGATGATGGCGATGTTAGAAAATATGTTTGAAGCGTTGAAAATCACCCAACCAGAAAATGTTGAGCTTGCCACGCAACTCGATGCTCAATTAGAACAAATGGCGGTCAATATAAAGCCTTCAATGGAACAGCAAATGGTTTTAACGTCATATTTTATTTATCGTGACATCAGTAATGAAGATCTAAATGAATATAGTAATTTTTATAAGCAAGCTACCGGGAAAAAGTATTTGTCGCTGATGGTCGGTGCTATTGGCGATGGAATGAATGATTGGGGTACATCACTTATTCATCAAATATCAAAAGACAAAAGCTAGAGTTCTAAGGTTGTGGGTATTTATTTACCCATATTAGCCTCGAAAGGTACTTTAAATAAAGGTACGGAAACGAAGTTCCTTATAGCTATTGATAACAAGACTTCGTTACTGCTATTAATAAAAAGTCTGTTTAACGACGTTAAACAGACTTCAAAAAACCTACGGTGATAATTAGACAAGTGCTGCGAATTATCCTGCCACTATCATCAGTTTTACGCTATAAAACTGTTAATTATTTGCTAACTTTTGCATTAAATAAGTATGTTGCAGTGCGATTCGCTTGGCGGTTTCTTTAAGGTTGGCAGCAGCAGAGTGCCCACCATCAATGTTTTCATAGTATAAAAATTTATGCCCTTGGTCTTCCATGCGTTTCGCTACTTTTCGAGCATGTCCCGGATGGACACGATCATCTTTAGTCGATGTTATAAAGAAGACTTCTGGATAATCTACAGCAGGGTCAATATTATGATAAGGCGAAATGCTCCGCAAAAACTTACCTTCAATTTCGTTTTCAGGGTCGCCATATTCGCCCATCCATGAGGCACCTGCTAATAGGGTATGATAGCGCATCATATCAAGCAGGGGCACAGCACATATTACCGCATTGAATAAATCAGGACGTTGGGTAAACATCACCCCCATTAACAAGCCTCCATTTGAGCCACCTTCGATACCTAAATGCTCAGGAGACGTTATTTTTTTGGTGATTAAATCTTGAGCGACAGCAATAAAATCATCATAAATACGTTGGCGATTGGTTTTTAAACCAGCCTGATGCCATTTAGGTCCATATTCGCCACCGCCTCTAATGTTGGCTAAGACATAGACACCGCCTCTTTCTAACCACAACTTTCCGCGAGTAGCCGAATAACTAGGGTTTAGAGAAACTTCAAAGCCGCCATAGCCATACAAAAGAGTTGGGTTTTTACCATCTAACTTTGTGTTCTTGTGTCGAACAACAAAGTAGGGAACTTGAGTACCGTCGGTTGAAGAAACAAAAAATTGTTCACTAACCATGCTTTCAGCATCAAACCAGCTAGGTAAAGATTTCGCTTTAGCTTTTTCGCCTGTTGCGGTGTTATAAGTATAAAGTGTGTCAGGATTAAGAAAGCTCTCTGCTGAAATAAAAGCAATTTCTTCTTTACTGTTGGTACTGCCAATTGAGACGGAGCCATTAGCTGGAAAGTCTAATTTTTTAGAGGTCCATTTATTGTCATGCCAATCGAATTGATGAGCAGAGCCGGTTACATCATGGTAGATGCTCATCAGTACTTTAGATTTTGTGACGTCAAAGTTACCAATTGAAGATTTTTCATCAGGACTAAAAACAAGGTTAACAAGGTCAATTTTGCCATCATTCATAAAATCATCAATGTTAAAGCTGACTAGGTCGCCTAGTTTGAATCCACGCCAGTTTTCGTTTAATTTGACAATCATTTGCCCTTTAAACTCACCACTTAAATTTGATTTTTTAGGTATTGGTAATTTGATTTTTTCACTGATGCTGCCATCACTTTTGCGTGGAAACCAATAATATTCGGTGTCATAAAAGGTTAATGCCCGGGTAGTAATAATTTCGCGGCGGCCATCACTTAGCTCTGTTATGCCCCCCCAATAGCCAACATCTGTTTGCTCGCCACGGTCAATTTCAACGGCACTCGATAAAGCAGTACCGCGTTGCCATATTTTAGAAACCATAGGGTAACCAGATGTTGTCATGGTGTTTTCACCAAAATCAACCCCGATAATTAAGGTGTTTTTGTCTAGCCAATCTATACTGCCTTTGCTTTCTTGGGTGATAAAACCATCGGTTACAAAAGTTTGAGTTTTGGTATTAAACTCACGTTGAATAACGGCATCTTTACCGCCATCAGAAAGGCTGACCATGCAAATTTCATAATCAGGTGAAAGGCAGTTATTGCCTTTGTAGACCCAGTTTTTATTTTCACTTTTTGACAGAGCGTCAAAGTCTAAAACAGTTTGCCAAACCGGAGTGTCTGAAAGGTAACTACTGAGGGTCGATTTTCTCCATATCCCCCTTTCATGTTGCTCATCTTGCCAAAAATTATGCACTTCTCCATTTCGATAAGACGCGTATGGAATTTTGTCTTTACTGTTAACAATCTCCAACACTTCGCTATTCATTTTTTCAAATAGAGGGTCTGCCATTAGGCGGTCGAGGGTGCGGGTATTCCAGCTTTTTACTTCAGTTAATGCTTTGTCACCTAAAACTTCCTCAAGATATAAATGATCTTGATCAGTTTTTCCTAAGGTGTCATAGGTAATAGTTTTATCAAGGTTTTCCACTTTCATTACGGGGGCCTTATTAGGTTCTTTATCATTTTGGCAAGCGGTGAGTGAAAGTGCTGCGCATAAAAATAGGGTTTTCTTGGGGTGATTCAATACAGACATAGTTCCCTTCTATTAAGATTTTGCTGAATATGCATCAATATAAACAGAGTTCGGCATTACATTCAAGTCGCAGCTGAAATAATTGATTTTGCTTGGTTTAGTCTTTATATAGCTTGTTGCGATCTTTTATTGTTTATACCGTAATTAATAACAGATAGACTGCGGTCATTAATTACTTAACGATAGAATTTATGGGCTATTTATTTGCAGTTACCCTGCTATGGGCATTTTCATTTAGTTTAATTGGCGTTTATTTGGCAGGGCAGGTTGATGCATGGTTTAGCGTGCTTATGCGTATAACGCTTGCTACCTTAGTCTTTTTACCTTTTTTGAAATTAACACAAACACCAAAGCCCTTAGCGCTAAAGCTTATGATGATAGGCGCTGTGCAACTTGGCGTTATGTATAGCTTTTATTATCATTCCTTTTTATATTTATCTGTACCGGAAGTCTTATTGTTTACGGTAATGACGCCTATCTATATTACGCTATTAAATGATGCCCTTGAAAAACACTTTAACCCTAAATTTTTTCTAACTGCCGTTATCGCCGTCGGTGGCGCTGTAGCTATCCGTTATGAAAGTATTAACAGCAACTTTTGGACAGGCTTTCTGCTCGTACAAGCCGCCAACATCTGTTTTGCAACTGGACAAGTTACTTACAAACGCTTAATGGCTAATAGCAAGTTAGATGATAAAACGGTCTTTGGTTGGTTTTTTATTGGTGCATTAATCGTTGCTGTTGTTTGCTATGCCTTATTCGGCAATTCAGATAAATTACCCAATACAGCAACGCAATGGGGTGTCCTTATTTACCTAGGCATTGTAGCGTCGGGTTTAGGCTACTTTGGCTGGAATAAAGGTGCTACCTTAGTCAATGTCGGTGCATTAGCCGTGATGAATAATTTACTTATTCCAGCAGGTATTATTGTGAACGTACTTATTTGGAACAGAGATGCCGACCTAGTGAAGTTAAGTATTGGCGCGGGAATTATTTTAGCCGCATTATTATTCAACCATATAAATAATAGAGAATAGTATTTATAAAGGCTCTACTTATTGTTAGTTTCAACGTACGACTTTATTCAAAAGGGCAATGACTAAATTTAGTTGTCTGAAACAATGAACAGCGCTTTATAACGTGCTTACGGTTTCTCTTTTATTGATAAAAGATGATAAAAAGACTAGTCATTATTTTACGATAATAGTCGACAATTGTTAGCCACTTGTTGTGATGTTAAATAAGGAATATATGCAGAATTTTTCATGGGTCTACGACCAAGCCGACATTGATTGGCAGCAGTTATCAAGGTTATATCGTATTGCGCCTTTAGGTAATAAAGCCAAAGACGACCTTAATATTGTTTTTTCAAACAGTAAGTTTAAATGCTTTATTTATGAAAAACAAAAGCTTATTGGTGCAGGGAGAGCTTTAGCTGACGGACTTGATTGTTCATATATATGTGACGTTGCCATTCATCCTGAATATCAGGGGATGGGCTTAGGGCGTAAAATGATTAATCAATTAGTTGAGTTATCTTTCGGACATAAAAAAATAATATTATATGCTAATCCGGGTAAAGAAGGTTTTTATAAAAAGCTTGGCTTTAAACAAATGAATACGGCAATGGCTATTTTTAGTAATGAACAGCAGGCAATCGATGTTGGCATATTAAGTTCAACATAAGGTCAATCTATAAAGACCAAAACAACGAAGATAATTTTCTATGTTGCCTAAGCCTAAGCTATAGCCAGCAAAAAATACTTAGTTGATGGGATCGAGTGTAGAGGTTAAACAAGTCATAAAAGCTTTACTCGCTTTAGAAAGGTAATGATCTTTTTTCCATGCCAAACTCAATTTAAAGGCGAGTTTTGGTTCAAACGGAATTGATGTTATCTGCTGTTCATTTTGCAAAATACGCGATAAACAGGTAGTGATACCTACTTCATTGCGAACCAATGATTTTTGCAGTTCAATAAGATTCGTTTCCATACGTATGTCTAATGATAAGTTATGCGCTTTTGCATAGTGGCTAACCACTTCACGTAAAAAATAACCTTGATGAAACAACACCAGTGGCTCTTGACAAAATTGTGCCAATGATAAAGTTTCTTCTTTTGCTAGCGGGTGTGAAATCGCCATAGCAGCAACAATTTCCTCATCAATAAGTTCGGTATAACGCAGTTGTTGATTCTCTAAATCACCGCGGATCAAGGCTAAGTCGAGTTCGCCATTCATTAACATTTTCTCGAGTGCCGCTGTGCCTTGGTCAATCAAGTGTATTTTTATTTTTGGATACTTTTGCTTAAATGCCGTTAATACTTTCGGAAAATAATATGAGCCCATCATCGCGGAAACACCAAAGCGAATGGTACCTCGTTCTAAATCTTTCAGTTCTTCTAACTCTAATTCAACTTGTTTTGCTTGGCTTAATAATTGTGTTGCCAGTTTATAGAGCACTTCACCTTCAGCGGTTAATAAGGAGTTTTTATCGGTACGATTAATTAGCTTCAAACCAACTTCTTGTTCTAGCTTTTGAATAGCTATACTCAACGCTGGCTGAGCAATACCTATTTTATGTGCAGCCCGAGTAAAATTGCCTAATAAGGCTAATTGACAAAAATATGCTAAACGCTTTAAATTCATATTAAGCCTACTGATAAGTAAAAGTTATGATAAATATAATAACTATATATTATATTTATTTTTATTTTGAGGATAGAGTTAACGTATAAATATAAACTTTAGCGCATAACCGCCTACTAATGGAGTTACCTGATGAGCGACAAATTAACGCCTTTCAACTGGCAAGACCCGATGTTCCTTGATAATCAATTAACCGAAGAAGAGCGTATGATACGCGATACCGCTTATGATTATTGCCAAGAAAAATTGATGCCCAGAGTACTCGAAGCCAATCGACATGAACATTTTGACCGAGAAATAATGCGTGAATTAGGTCAATTGGGTTTACTAGGGGCTACTTTGCCTGCTAAGTATGGTGGCAGTGAAGTTAATTATGTTAGCTATGGCTTAATCGCTCGTGAAGTAGAACGCGTTGACAGTGGCTATCGTAGCGCGATGAGTGTGCAATCATCACTCGTTATGCATCCTATCTATGCCTATGGTACAGAAGAGCAGCGGATGAAATATTTACCTAAACTTGCTTCCGGCGAATGGGTGGGTTGTTTCGGGTTAACTGAGCCTAATTCAGGTAGTGATCCTGCTTCAATGAGCACGCACGCCAAGAAAGTTGAGGGTGGCTATGCTTTAACGGGCAGTAAAATGTGGATCACCAATTCGCCTATCGCTGATGTGTTTGTTGTTTGGGCAAAGTTTGAAGGAATAATTCGCGGCTTTGTGCTTGAAAAAGGTATGACAGGGTTAACAGCACCGAAAATCGAGGGCAAATTTTCTTTACGTGCTTCAATCACTGGCGAAATTGTTATGGATAACGTTTTTGTACCCGATGAAAATATGTTCCCAGAGATTAAAGGCTTAGCAGGGCCTTTTGGTTGTTTAAATAAAGCGCGCTATGGCATCGCTTGGGGCTCTTTAGGGGCTGCAGAGTTCTGTTTTAATGCCGCAAGACTTTACACGATAGACCGTGAGCAATTTGGTCGCCCCTTGGCTGCTAACCAATTAATTCAAAAGAAACTTGCCGATATGCAAACTGAGATAAGTCTTGGTCTACAAGGTTGCTTACAAATGGGACGGTTAATGGATGCGGATCAATGTCCGGTTGAATTAATTTCACTATTGAAACGTAATAATTGTGGTAAGTCGCTTGATATTGCTCGTGTTGCACGTGATATGCACGGTGGCAATGGCATCAGTGATGAGTATGGGGTTATTCGCCATATGATGAATCTTGAAGCGGTTAATACCTATGAAGGTACCCATGATGTTCATGCCCTGATTTTAGGTCGTGCCATTACCGGTTTACAAGCTTTTTGCTAATGACAGATACTCCTAAAAACGTAAACCCTCCATCGGCATTAGCAGGTATCAAGGTAGTCGATTTAAGCCGGATACTTGCGGGGCCTTGGGCCTCGCAAATGCTCGCTGATCTGGGGGCTGAGGTGATAAAAGTTGAACGGCCAAAAGTAGGTGATGACACCCGCTTTTGGGGGCCTCCTTTTGTAAAACCCCAAACAGCCAGTCAACCGCCACAAGCGGCGTACTTTCATTGCGCTAATCGCAACAAGAAATCTATTGCCATTGATATTCAATGTCAGCAAGGTCAACAGATCATTAAAGATTTAGTGGCGCAGTCAGACGTTTTTATTGAAAACTTTAAAGTCGGTGATTTAGCTAAATATGGTTTAGATTATGCTGAGTTGAAAAAAATTAATCCTAATTTGGTGTATTGTTCAATTACTGGCTATGGGCAAACGGGTCCTTATGCTCACAAACCCGGTTACGATGCCATGATACAAGGCGAGGGTGGCCTAATGAGTATTACCGGTGAACAGCAAGGCAGTCCAATGAAGGTTGGGGTTGCAGTCGTGGATATTATGACAGGGCTATATAGCTGTAACGCTATCTTAGCCGCTCTTATGGCTAGGCATCACACCAAGTGTGGTCAATATATTGATATGGCTTTACTTGATGTTCAAACAGCAATGCTGGCTAATCAAGCGATGAATTACTTAACCACTAATGAAAACCCACCTCGATTAGGTAATGCACACCCAAACATCGTGCCCTATCAAACGTTTACCACCCAAGACGGTGACTTAATTTTAGCCATCGGCAATGACAGCCAATTTTCAAGGTTTTGTCATTTGTGTCAGCTAAACGAGTTTGCAGCAGACGACCGCTATAGCACGAATGCTCAACGGGTTCTTCATCGAGACGATGTGGTGTCGACATTGGCTAAAAAAATAAAGACACAAACAACGCAGTGGTGGATAGCGCAACTTGAATTGATATCAGTACCTTGTGGACCGGTAAATACCCTAGAGCAAGTATTTGACCATCCTCAAATAAAACACCGAGCTATGGTTAAGCAACTGCCAAACGATAATGGCGATTTAATCGATGTTGTGGCATCACCCATTAATCTGTCGGCGACACCTCTGCAATACCATAGTGCAGCACCCGAGTTAGGACAGCATACCTACTTTGTTTTAAAGGATATGCTTAACTATGATGACGCCATTATCTCAAGTGCTTTTGAGCAAGGTGTTGTTGCTTAGTCGTAAGAACCAGCAAAGCTTAGCGGTTATCTCACTTATTTCTCTTTAACGGAGCTGGTCGGATAACCAAAGAGTACCTTCAGTTTTGCTTTCATGCCTTTACTGGTCAACATACTGCTTATTAAATAACGCCATTGATGAAAGGTAATCGTCAGTGGGTTATTACTGTGCAGTTGTCCAACAATACCGTATTTACAAGGTTTCTCTGATTCTTCCTCGGCAAAGGTGCCAAATAATTTATCCCAAATAATCAGAACCCCAGCAAAATTTTTATCAAGGTAACCTGCATTTATTGCATGGTGAACCCTGTGATGCGATGGGGTATTAAAAACTTTTTCGAACCACCCTAACTTATTCACAACTTGAGTGTGCACAAAAAATTGATAAGCCAAATTAAGTGCCACTACAGTAAATACGGTAATGGGGTCAAAACCTATTAATATCATCGGCAACCAAAATAGCCACATACCGGCAAGCGGATACATTAAGCTCTGTCTAAAGGCGGTAGTAAAGTTCATTTTGGTCGAACTATGATGAACAACATGGGCGGCCCATAACCAATGAATATGGTGCGATGCCTTATGAAACCAATAATACAAGAAGTCTTGCAAGATAAAGGCGCCAAAAATACTGATAGGGGTTAGCGCTATATCAAATAGTCGATAATCATAAAGCCAATAAAAAAAGGGCATTAATATCAGTAAGGCGACAGCATCTGCACCTTGATGCATCAGAGCCAGTGCCGTGTTGGCGAAGCTGTCTTTGATATCGTAATAACGGCGATATTTAATAAATTCTAACGTAACAAAAATAATAAAGACTGGGCTTAGCGCCAGTAAAATAATTTCTATGGACATACCATGTCACCTTTAAAGTGTAACGCTAATTTTTTAAGTGCTTGCACTAAATCTTTTCTAATAAAAAAAGCCAGTATAAAGCTCGGTAACCACCAGGGGGCTTTGCAGCTAATATGGTAGGTAACTTCAGTGGTTGCTGGGATGTTACTATCTTTAGCCAAGTCTTTTTCATTAAAATAAATGTCGCCGCGATGCTCTGCAACGGGTTTATTACCCATTAATTGATAACTTATATGGTGATGGTCAGCGCTAATAATACGCTCAGAAAACTTAATGCCACTGATTTTTACTTGCCTAATAGCGCCTTTACCTCCTTTTAGTTCATCTTTATTTTGTGGTTGAATCAGGCTAAAAGTTGCATCAAAAAAACGACTTAATTGCTGATGCTCTAGCAAGGTCTCGCAAATTTGTTGCGGCGTTGCATTGATATTCTGTTTTAAGGTTATTGAGATCATAGTTACAACGCACCACTCTTGATAATTACCACTAGTATAAAAAAAACTTCCGTGGCAGACTTGCTCATAGATGACCATTTTTTAGCTTTAGGTGACAAATGACTACGTTGGCCGATCATTATTATACAAGTTGCCTTGATTACCTTGAAACGCTTGGTTTAGAGAGTCAAAGCGTTTTGTCAGCGATACACTTTGATGAATACGCTAATAAGCAAGCACAACAGTTAGCGCCTCGCATTAGTTTAGGCAGTTATAATGCACTGCTTGATTATGCGCAACAGACTCTAAATGAGCCAATTTTTGGATTTAAATTAGGTCAGCAGATCAGAGCCGCCGATTTTGGTGTGCTGGGTTATCTCATCGAATCGAGTAATAATTTAGCAAGCGCAATTTCATCGCTGTTAATTTATGACCGTTTGGTCGCTGATATCGGCAAGGCTGAATTTGAACAACAAGAAGATATTGCTATTATTCGATGGTTGCCAGACGCAAGCTGCAGCCCGCAGGCTATTTTACGTAATATGACGGCTTGGGTCAGTGTTATTCGCCAATTGCTTAACTCCCAGCTTTCACCTAGTTATATTTTTTTTACTGAGTCTTGGCCTGATATTGAAATAAAGAGACTCGCTGATTGGTTTAACTGCCCGATTAAAACTAATGCACAATATAATCAAATTATCTTTCCTAGTAGCTATTTAGCACTGCCTTTTAAAACTGATAACGCCGCTATTAATTTAGCACTTAAACAAGTATCGGCGCAGCAATTGTCAGGTTTTAAAAGCCAACAGTGCTTAGCCGAGAAAATAAGCCATCTCCTAATGGCTAAAAATGATTTGGACGATTGCAATTTAATACGCACAGCAAGTGCTTTAAA
Source organism: Colwellia sp. BRX8-4 (assembly GCF_014077345.1). Lineage (NCBI taxonomy): Bacteria > Pseudomonadati > Pseudomonadota > Gammaproteobacteria > Alteromonadales > Colwelliaceae > Colwellia > Colwellia sp. BRX8-4. The sequence continues at coordinate 68,933 of NZ_JACGVS010000012.1, read as the reverse complement.
CATGACAGTTCGAACGGTGCAACGTCAGTTAAAACAACAACAGACCTCGTTTGCTTATTTACTTGAAAGCGAACGCAAAAGGCGGTTACAAGGCTATATGGGTAAATATCCCTTAGGTACTATCGCCTTAAAACTTGGTTTTAACGATCAAAGTTCTTTTAATCGCGCATTTAAACGTTGGTATGGTTGCAGCCCTCTGTATTACTTAAAATATAAATTAATTAAAACATAAGTTTATTCTTCTGGGGGGCGCTAGATAAACCCCAGCAGGTAATGATATTTGTGAGCATTCTTATCAGTTAAAAGTTAGCCGTAAAATAAAAAAACGGCTTTGAATTAAATCAAAGCCGTTCGATTTTTATACAAAACTGTTATTAAGCAGTTTTACCAATTGGTATTAGAATTTGTAGTTAATACCTACCTTCATCTGCCAACCAGATGAGCCTAATACTGTTCGATCGTAACTGCGAGTATCAGAGCCATTATAAACTTTATCTATTTTATATTTACCATCACCATCTAAACCAGCAAAATCATAAATAGCTTGTTGTGGATAGCCCATTCGCTTTTCAACACCCCAGTCATCATTTAACATGTTAGCAAAATTGTTCACCATCAAGAATACTTCACCTTTATGACCTTCTGCAAAACCTGGGATCTGTTGCTTAATGCTTAGATCCATAGTTGTTACCCAAGGTTGTGTGCCAGTATTACGGTCAAGAATTTCACCTCGTTCGCTAATACCTGCTCGGTCTAAAAGCGCTTCTAACTCGTTCCATTTCATTCCTGAATCGGTCCAATTTACATTTGGATCTTCAGCACCTGTTGGAATGTACGCTAAGTAAGCCGAGTTTGAATAAAAGTCGCGAGTATCACCTAAGTCTTCATCTTGATAGTTACCTGTTACCCAGCTAAATGGACGGCCTGAACGACGTTCAAAGAATAAGTTGATATTGGTTTTATAACCGGTAAAAAACTCAGTTTCATAGCCTAAGTTAATTTTTAGGTTATGCTCAACTTCATAATTACCACGAGCAACGAAATCAATATTACGGCTTTTAATAACATTATTTTTGTAGTTACTTTGTGCGCGTGATGATGAGCCTGCGTGATTTTCTTCGATATCTTGATGAGCGTAAGACATGGTCATACTTAAGCCGTTGTCCCAACGCTTTGCTAGCGCTGTTGAGAAGATAATAGAGCGACCATTGTCTTGCGCGTTAGTCATTTGAATATCAAAGTTATCCTCTACATCACCGGTGTAACGGCTTTCATAGATTAGACGTTCACCATCAGCAGCGGTAATAGGATAAAGTAATGCGGTATTTTTCCAAACAGCTTCATTTTCTTTAACATGGTACATCAACTCTGTTGACCAGTTAAAGTTTTCGCCTAAGCCATCAATGTCAAAAGTGTAATCTGCGGCAATGCGGCTACGCCAACTTGAAGGGAGTTTGAAATTCGGGTCAGTATAGTTTGTACTACCAGCGCCTTTTTCAAGTGAGCTGATTATTTCGCTAGGAACATTGAAGTCAATCTCAACAAGTCTATCTTTATAATAATCTTCAACCACTTTACTTGATGCAGCAACCAGCGTAATACCGTCATTTTGAAATGGGTTGTTATACCAAACATTTGGGATACCACCTTGAAAACGACCAATACCCGCAGAAAGTGTTAGTTTTTCAGAGAATCTCCATTCAATATTAACCCGTGGTAAAATAATATCTAAACCGTCAAGATTTTCTTGATTAGTGTAACCGTAAGTTTCTTGAAATTTGCTATTAAGTGTTGGTTTGTCGCTTGATGATAATCGTTCATAACGAACACCTGCAGTAACATTGATATCGTCTGTTAGGTCGAAGTTGTCTTCAATATAAAAGGATAGTTGGCTACGTGAAACATCGTAAGCAAGGTCTTGAGTATCGCCGGTATAGGAATTTTGATAAGTAAATTCGCCATATCTAGCTAAATCACGTGCGGCAAAATCTTTAAAGCTTGCAAACTCCCAAGACCCTAGTGAATTAGCCCCAAATAAGTTGTATAAGTTTAAATCTTCATATTGGAGACCAAAATTAATTTCATGGTCATCCATCAAGTAAGTCGCATCTAACGACAATGTCAGGTTTTGAGTGGCTGATTCATTGGCATGACGGAACTGGTCTTGTCCAAAAACAAACTGTGGACCACGATATTCTGTAATAGCGGTTATTTCACCGATATCACTATTAGTATTGCTATCTGTTGCAACATCTTTGTAGCTTATGCCCATTTCAGTACTGAAGTCATTAGTCCAGTCTGAATAAATTTTAGTGGCGAAGTTATTAAATGTAGTTGCATAAGTATAGCGGTTTGATGCCATGCTAACGGTTGTACCACCGGTACCGGCATTTCGCTCATCTTGATCATCTTGCCATTGGTAGGTGAAATCAAGTCGGTGATCATCATTGATGTTCCAGCTTAATTTAGCTAATAACGTTTCATTGGTGTCTTCTTGATCGCCACCTAAAGAATCAGTGCGGCCATAAACATCAACTAAAATTGTATTGAAGTCATCAAATTGCTCTTGAGAAATGTCGTATTCATGGGTAGCGCCGCTGCCTTGGAAACCATAATCCATGGCCAACTCACTAGACCAGTTACTATAGTTAACAAAGAAAAATAGTTCGTCTTCTATAATAGGGCCGCCAACGTTAAAACCAAAACGTGATTGTGTTTTGATAGGGGCAACCGTTTTCGTAACAAATGTTTGATGGTCATCATCATCTAATATATTACGTACTCTGGGGTTCTTTTTATCAACGTCTGAATCAGTATAATAAACTTCAGTTGCTATATCGATTGTTTGAACATCACCAGCCATATCCGGTGTTGAAGTTTCAGCAAAGCCTGAAAATTTAAATTCATTAGATCCTGATTTAGTAACTGCATTAATGGTACCACCACCAAAGTTACCTTTTTGTGCTGAAAATGGTGACACATCGACTGATATTTGCGCAATAGCATCTAACGATATTGGTGGTTGCTCTGTTGGGTAGCCACCATAGTTAAGTCCAAAGTCATCATTCTGGCCAATACCATCAACGGTTAAACTGTTTGAACGTGGGTTACCACCAGCAATAATTAACTCGCCGTTACCATTAATACTTGCTAATGGGTTTAAACGGGCAATGTCTTTAATATCGCGGTTAAAACTTGGCGTATTCTGAATAAGCTCTGCTCCAAAAATACTGCTTGAACCACCTGATTTTTGAAGAAAACTTGAGCCTGTTACTTGAATACGTTCAATATTATCTGCTTGTAGTTGTTGGCTAATACGATGGGTATCACCAAGATTAAGAAAAATATTATCTAAAGTGGTATCACTATATGTGTCTGAATCAATAATAACAGTATAAGGACCACCCACACGTAAACCTTTAGCGGTAAAGGTACCTGTGGCATTTGTCATAAACTCACGGCTAGTTTTTGAAGGCTCATGAATAACGGTGATTTTAACATTACTAGCGGCTTCGCCCGTAGGGCTTAGAATTTTACCTCGCATTGAAGACGAGGTATCTGCAGCCATTGCAGAAGTCGATAAGCCAACAGCGATCACAATCGCACTGGCTATTTTTGACAGTCTTAGTTTGTTCATTTTATATTTGTTCCCTAAGTTTTTAAAAAGAACCAACGTTATTCTGTAACATTTTCATTGAAATATCAGTGATCCGTTAGTTCAAATAATCTCTATAAAATAATCAACGTTTCAAATAATTATTTTTACTCTTAAGCTTTATTTAGCAATATTTTTCAATATCGAGCAGCATTTTTCTTCTATAGAGTCATCATTAAAATAATACTATCTTGTCATATGTGTCAAGTTTTACTTGACCAATTGGACAAGAAAATAATATTTTAAATAATAGTATCATAAACAATGAAACCTAAAGTAGGAGTAACCCTCTTGCCACGTAAAAAGTTAACTAATGCTATGTTTCCTTTGGGCAAGGAGAAGATGACCCAACGCATTAACCGATAGAACAACTAACCCATTTACCTACTATACCTAACCTGACAACTTGGCGTCCTTGTGATGCCACTGAATCTACTGTTGTTTGGAAAATGGCCTTTAAAAATCACCAGTGCATTAATTTTTTTACGTCAAAATTTATCAGCCATACCCCGCAATGAATCACAGTTAGCAAATATTGAAAAAAGGTGCCTGCGTATTAACCACTTGTAAAGGGGCACCAGAGGTTATCTTAATTGTGACAGGCTATGAAGTTGAACTTACTTTCAATGCTGGCAAAGTACTGACCGCGCAAGGACAAAAAGTACAAGTTGTTTCTATGCCATCAACCAATATATTTGATGAGCAAAGTAGCGATTATAAAGAATAAGTACTGCCAGTCGCTTTGACTAAACCTGTTGGAATTGAAGCCGCCCATAGCGATTTTTGGAGAAAGTATGTCGGTTTAAGTGGCGGCGTTGTTGGTCTTAGTCGTTTTGAGAGTTAGCTCCGGGTAAAGTATTAATGGCGTACTTTATCTTTACTGTTGATGAGGTTGTTAAAAAAGTTAACGTTTGGTAATAATAATTTAAAAGTAATGCCACAGCCATTAGATAATAATTTATGCTGTGGTATTAATATACAATCTGCACTATTACTTTTTGTTATTTGTTGACTACTTGGTTAAGATTATTTATCTTGGTGTCGTGTCAAATTTGCACTGTATTTGTGTACGTTTTATTCGGGTTTTATTACGGAGTTGCAAGCATTATGGATAATATAGGGAGTGTTACCATTATTTAATAAAAACATAAGGTATATAAATGAACTATAAAAATAATATTGCTGCTTTATTACTCTGTGCTACCAGCCACTATGCTGTTGCAGACGTTAATAATGGAAGCTTTGAAACATGGTTAGCAGGCTCCCCCTCGGGTTGGACGACGATTGATTCTGGTATTAGCGTGAATAAAAATACCACTGTTTTTCAAGAAGGTTTGAGTTCAGCTGAAATTACCGTTAATACCGGTACACAAGGTTCTACCGACATTCAACAACTGGTTAGTGTTGTTGCAGGGCAAACTTACGAATTTTCTGTTTGGGTTTACCATACAGAAGGTAGTATTAAAGCGCGTTTATATATCGATGGCTATCAGGGCTACTCGAATGAAAGTCTAGTTAATCAATGGCAACAAGTTACCCATAGTTATACCGCAAGCGCAACGTCAGATATTGCTGTTGGCTTACGTTTTTACGACATTGCCGGTTTTGATGGTTCTGAAATTGTCTATGTTGACTATTTTCAACCTACTCAAGCATCGGGCGGTGGGACAGGCAGTTGCAGTACCAATAATGTGACTTTTAGTTTAACCACAGATAATTACGGTTACGAAACTAGTTGGACATTAACAAACACGAGTAATCAAGAAGTTGCTAGTGGTAATAACTACGAAAGTTCGACCAGCTATAATGAAAGTTATTGTTTAGCCGATGACGATTATACTTTTACCATTAATGATACTTATGGTGATGGTATTTGCTGTACTTACGGCAATGGCTCTTATGAATTTTCCCTTGCTGGAACTGCATTAATTAACGGTGGTGACTTCAACAGTAGTGAAACCAAAACCTTTACTTTAGGTAACACAGGCGGAATTCCGGGTGGAGGAGGCAGTGGCTCAGGCACTTATTCTGGTACCTATTATGACGGCATTAGCTCGACATCAGGTTACCCGTTAAAAACAGAGCTTTATAATTTAATCAAAGATCATGCAAATCAGGGCTATTCAGCGCTATGGACCTTCTATGAAAACCATTCTTTGGATGTTTATTTTGAAAATGATGGCTCTATATTAGATATATATTCTGAAAATCCGCTGGTGAGTGACAATTATAATTTTATTAAAGTCACCGATCAGTGTGGTAATTATAGCGGTGAAGGCGGTTGTTATAATCGAGAACATACTTTCCCAAAAAGCTGGTTTGGCGGCAAAGTAGAGCCAATGAACTCTGATGTTCATCACATCTATGCAACCGACGGCTTTGTTAATTCGAAACGCGGTGGTTACCCTTACGGTGAAGTTGCCACAGCATCTTTTACTTCAACTAATAACAGTAAATTAGGCTCAGCAACCACGACTTTAGGTTATAGCGGTACTGTGTTTGAACCCATTGATGAATTTAAAGGTGATTTAGCCCGCGCACAATTTTACATGGCGACGCGTTATGAAAACTTGATTGGCGGCTGGCAGAATAATTCGGTGTATGGTGATGCTATTTTAGATGGTAGTAGTAATCAAGTTTTTGAATTATGGCAATTAGAAATGTTATTACGTTGGCATACCAATGACCCGGTCAGTCAAAAAGAAATAGATCGAAATGAAGCGGCACTTGGTCATCAAGGCAACCGTAATCCTTTTGTTGACCACCCTGAATATGTTGACAGTATCTGGGGTAATTAATTAAGGGAACTTCTCTTATTCATAGCTTTTAAAGTATTAGCTAACAAAGTAACGTTAAGGCATTTCATTTTTAAAAGTGTAATGCCTTTTTATGTTCAGGATGAACGGTATGTCACGGTCACATGGATGTGAAGGAGAGACGATGTTCAGGATGGCCTCTCTCAGACATCCTGTCTTTCAAGGAATTAGTGCGTAATATTGCACGTCTAGCTTTATATCTATCAGTGTAAATTTTTTACTTACTGATACCACAACCTTTAAGAATTATCTGGGTAAGGGTTTTAGCCACTTGTTCAAAGTCTTCATTACTTAACTTATCTTTACCCATGGCTGCGTTAACTTGTGGGGCAAAATCAGCATAATGTTGCGTGGCTCCCCAAATAGTAAAGAGTAAATAAAGTGGATCAATTGGGTCCATCTTACCTTGCTTAATCCAGCCTTCAATAGTCGCTTTAACCTCATCTATCCAAGTTTTAAAACTGGTTTTTAAGTATTCCTGCAAGCGAGGAGCACCGTGTATAAATTCACCGGCAAATATCCGTGATGCTTCAGGATTAGTTTTTGAATACATCACCTTAGCAAGAATATAATCACCTAAGACTTTAGCAGGTTCTTCAGTCGAGGTAATAATGGATGAATCCCATAAGGTAAGAATTTCTAATAATATATCAGAGTAAATAGCTTCTTTATTTTTATAATAATAATGAACATTTGCCCGTGGGATACCGGCGCGTTCAGCAATGCCTTTTATTGATGCCCCTTTAAAACCATGCTCTAAGAAATCTTGCTCGGCAGCTTTTAAAATGATCAATTGATTCTTTTTTCTGACCCGCCCAGTTGATGACGTGTTTGGTTGTTGATTCTTTATTATTGGCATATTAATCAATCATCTTTGCAGCATTTATTAGCAGGGTGGCAAATATAAGCTATTTCAACAATAAAGTTAATAGTCAATTTAGGGTTTAATTTTAGCAGAATTATGATTTTACTTGACACTGGTGTCAGGTTATTTCTATTATGTGAAAATAAATAGCTATAAAATAATTAAAACATCTCTGAACTATTAGGAAAATTTATTATGCCAACACCACATATCTCAGCTAATGTCGGAGATTTTGCCGAAACGGTTATCATGCCGGGTGATCCCTTACGTGCAAAATTCATCGCAGACAACTACCTAACCAATGTTAAACAGGTCACCGAAGTTAGAAATATGTTTGGTTACACGGGCGAATACAAAGGTAAACGTATTTCAGTGATGGGCTCAGGTATGGGGATCCCTTCGATGTCTATTTATGCGACTGAGCTTTACCGAGATTATGGCGTTGAAAATATTATTCGTGTTGGTAGCTGTGGTTCAATTCGTGACGATATACAACTTGAAGATATCGTTATTGCTATGGGTGCCAGCACCGACTCTAATGTTAATCGTCAACGATTGAATAATTATGATTTTGCGGCTATAGCTAACTATGAGTTACTCGAAAAAGTGGTTAGCACCGCGAAGCGTTTAGGCAAAACGCCGAAAGTAGGTAATGTTTTTTCAGCTGATTTGTTTTATGTACCAGAATTTGAAGTATTCGCGAAGTTAGAACAATATGGCATTCTTGCGGTAGAAATGGAAGCGGCTGGTCTTTATGGCGTTGCCGCTGAATTAGGTAAAAAAGCGCTATGCCTGCTAACAGTAAGTGATCATATTAAAACGGGCGAAAAAATGTCAGCAGAAGATCGTCAGTTAAAATTTGGCGAAATGATTGAAGTTACTCTAGAAAGTATTCTTTAGTTTTAGTACGCATATTTGTATAGGTAATTAACCATATGTCAGAAAATAAAATTCAATTTTTGTTAAATAACGAACGTAAAGTTATCGAAAATTGTGATCCTAATATGACGGTACTCAACTATTTAAGAGAAGAGTTGAGTCGAAAAGGGACGAAAGAAGGTTGTGCTTCAGGAGACTGTGGTGCCTGTACAGCAGTGCTTGCTGAAGTGGTTCACTCAGCAAAAAGTCAAACAATAACCGAACATCTTAGCTATCAATCGATTAATACCTGCATTACTTTTTTATCTGCACTTCATGGCAAACAGCTTGTTACAGTAGAAGACTTACAGCAAGGAAATAAATTACATAGTGTTCAACAAGCTATGGTCGATTGCCATGGCTCACAATGTGGCTTTTGTACTCCTGGTTTTGTAATGTCACTTTTTTCATTAAAGAAAAATTTAGCGCAAGCCAAGTTTATTGATGCGACAGATAATTCTCCTGCTGTTGATCTAGACAAAGACATCGAGCATGGCTTAGCGGGTAACTTGTGCCGCTGTACTGGCTATCGCTCTATTACTGAAGCGGCAAAACAAGCTTGTGATAACAATGACGTTGATCAGTTTGAGCACGAGCAAGCGGCGACTATTAAGCAATTAAAACTCATAGCTCAGCAACAAGAAACTGTTGAACTGCACAATAATGGCAAGAGTCTTTATCTTCCTTATACCTTAGATAAATTAGCAAAATTGGTTGAACAATACCCGAAAGCTAAATTGTTAGCCGGTGGTACAGATTTAGCGTTAAGCGTTACCCAAGGTATGGCGCAAATACAAACCATGATTTCGATGAGCAATGTGCGCGAGCTTGCACAAATTAATGAAACAGCAGAAACTTTGTCTATTGGCGCTATGGTGAGCTATGAGCAAAGCCATCAGTTATTAAGCCAGCATTATCCAGAATTTGGTCAAATGCTTTATCGCCTTGGTTCAACTCAGGTGAGAAACTCGGGCACGTTAGGGGGAAATGTCGGTAATGCTTCTCCTATTGGAGACACGCCACCCGTGTTAATCGCCTTAGGTGCTAAGTTAGTGCTTCGCAAAGGCGAGCGTACTCGTGAAATATCTGTTGAAGATTATTTTGTTGATTACAAAGTAACACAACTCGAAAGTGGTGAGTTCATTGAACGTATTGAAATTCCAAAAGCTAACAGTAATAAACATCTCAAAGTCTTTAAAATATCAAAACGTTTAGATGACGACATCTCAACGGTGCTTGCCTGTTTCTATATTAAGTTTGCCAATAAAAAAGTGGCTAATATTACCATTGCTTTTGGCGGTATGGCAGGCATCCCAAAACGCGCTTTTTCCTGTGAACAAGCTTTAATGGGTAAAGAGCCCAGCGAACAAAATATTGCTTTAGCGATGACAGCATTAGCAAAAGACTTCTCTCCGATGTCAGATGTGCGCGCGAGCAGTGAATATCGCTTACAAGTGGCAAAAAACTTAGTGAGAAAATGCTTTTATGAACTAGAGCAAACGCATGCAGCAACCCGAATCGAAACCTTTGAAGTTGATACCTTTGAAGGGAAAGGAGTGACTCATGCGTAAATTAAGTGAAATTGATAAAGGTCTTGAAAGTAAAAAAAGTTCTGGCGCGGTTGGGCAATCGACCAAGCATGAAAGTGCTGAAATGCATGTTACCGGCAAAGCCGTTTATACCGATGACAAATTAGAGTCGTTAGGGCAATTGCATGCTGCTGTTGGTATGGCAACAATTGCCAGTGGTAATATTACCGCGATAGATTTATCGGCAGTACGCGCCGCCAAGGGTGTAGTTGCTGTTATTACCTTAGATGACATTGTTGGTCATACTGATATTGGTCCTGTTTTTCCGGGCGATCCAATACTCACCAAAGATGTCGTTGAATTTTATGGTCAAGCTATCTTTGCGGTCGCTGCGACGAGCCATGAGTTAGCAAAACAAGCGGTAGCGTTGGCAAAAATTGACTATAAAGAAAAAACACCAGTACTGACTATTAAACAAGCGTTAGAAGCTAAGAGCTTTGTTCGTCCACCGCATAGTATGAAACGTGGTGATAGTGCCACTGCTATTGAGCAAGCTAAGCATCAGCTGAGTGGTGAGATTACCATTGGTGGCCAAGAGCATTTTTATTTGGAAGGTCAAATAGCCAGTGTTATTCCCACCGAAGATGGCGGAATGACCGTTTATTCATCTAGCCAACATCCTGCTGAAGTTCAAAAACTTGTGGCAGAAGTGTTAGGTATCCCTTTTAATCGCGTCGTTGTCGATATGAAACGTATGGGTGGTGGTTTTGGCGGTAAAGAAACACAAGCGGCTGGTTGGTCTTGTTTAGCGGCGGTACTTGCTGATAAAACCCAAAAAGCAGTAAAGCTGCGTTTAAATCGTAGCGACGATATGATGATGACCGGTAAACGTCATCCTTTTGAAAATCATTATCAAGTAGGGTTTAATGGTCAAGGTGTTATTGAAGGCATAGATATAACGGTCAATGGTAATTGTGGTTACTCACCTGATTTATCAGATGCCATCGTCGACAGAGCCATGTTTCATGCTGATAATGGTTATTACTTGGACCATGTTAGTATTATCGGTAATCGTTGTAAGACGAATACCGCCTCCAATACCGCCTTTCGAGGTTTTGGTGGTCCACAAGGTATGATGATTATTGAGTGTGTCATGGATGATATTGCTTACTCTCTAGGATTAGACCCACTTGCTGTGCGTAAAGCTAACCTTTACGGTACAGATACGCGCAATATTACCCCGTACCATCAGCAAGTAGAGCACAATAATTTAGCTGAGATGATAACCAAACTTGAGCATAGCTCTCGTTATGCCAAGCGTTGCCAAGAAATTGATGAATTTAATGCCGGCAGTAAATTTCTTAAAAAAGGTATTTCACTAACACCGGTTAAATTTGGTATTTCGTTTACTGCTCAGCATCTTAATCAAGCAGGGGCGCTGATTAATATTTATACCGACGGAAGTGTTGATGTTACACATGGCGGCACTGAAATGGGCCAAGGGTTGCATACTAAAATTGCCCAAATCGTTGCACAAGTTTTTGGTATCGCCGTTGATAAGGTAAAAGTATCAGCAACGCGGACCGACAAAGTCCCTAATGCTTCACCAACAGCGGCTTCTTCAGGTACCGATCTCAATGGTAAAGCCGCTCAAAACGCTGCACAAACAATTAAACAAAGGTTAATTGATTTTGCTGTCGAGCACTTTGCTGTTGAGAGTAACGAGATAACTTTTAGTGACGATTTAATCGATGCCGGTGAACATAAACTCAGTTTTGTTGAGTTAGTCCAAAAAGCGTATTTTGCTCGGGTGTCTTTATCGTCGACCGGTTTTTATCGAACGCCAAAAATTTATTACGATCGAGAAAATGCCCAAGGTCGACCGTTTTTCTATTTTGCGATGGGTGCTTCAGTATCTGAAGTGTTAATCGATACGCTGACCGGTGAATACAAGTTATTACAAACCGATATCCTTCATGATGTTGGTGACTCTTTAAACCCTGCGATAGATATAGGCCAAATTGAAGGTGGTTATATTCAAGGCGTCGGTTGGTTAACCACTGAAGAATTACATTGGAATGATAAGGGACGTTTGTTAACGACTGGGCCGGCCACCTATAAAATTCCTGCTATTAGCGACGCACCAAAAGTCTTTAACGTTGAGTTGTTGAAAGATTCTCCTAATCGTGAAGCGACCATTTACCATTCTAAAGCGGTAGGCGAGCCACCGTTTATGTTGGCTATTTCTGTCTGGTCAGCGCTGCGCGCCGCTATTGCTAACTCTGTTGCTGCAAAAGATAGAGCCAAAGGTGTTATTCCGTCGCTTGATACTCCTGCCACACCAGAGCGAGTTTTAAAGGCTGTGCAATTAATAACCGCCCAGCAAGGGATGGACACTGATGAATAACCGACAAAGTTGGTCTGAAGCGGTTAGTTCATTAAAGATCAAAGGAGAGGCCTTTGTCTTGCTAACAATTATTGGTGTGCATGGCTCAGCGCCTAGAAATTCTGGTACTAAGATGGTGGTGAGTGCCAATAGCACTTATGACACTATTGGTGGTGGTCACTTAGAGTTTAAGTCTATCGCGATAGCGCAACAATTATTAGCAGACGAGGATAAGAATCAACATATCGAGCACTTTTCTTTAGGTGCTTCCTTAGGGCAATGTTGCGGCGGAGATTGTAGCGTATTATTTGAAAGCTTTGTAGCTTGTAAAACTCAAATAATGCTTTTTGGCGCCGGCCATGTTGGTAAAGCGTTAACGACCATCCTTGCTGACTTACCTTGCCAGCTAAAATGGGTTGATAATCGCCAAGAACAGTTTCCTGTTGAGATGCTGGCAAATGCGCCGGCTAATATTGAGTGTGTTGTTAGTGACAATCCGGTAGATGAAATAGCTAGCATGCCTGCAGGCAGTTTTTTTATCATTATGACCCACAATCATCAATTAGATTTTGAACTATGCCAGGCGCTGTTAAAGCGTGGTGATTTTGCGTATGCCGGTTTAATTGGTTCTGAGACAAAATGGAAACGCTTTCAGCATCGCTTAAAACATCGAGAATTTAGTCAGCAGGCTATTGAACAGCTCACTTGTCCTATTGGTTTAAGTGCCGTGCCGGGTAAACGTCCTATGGAAGTTGCGGTATCAATTGCGGCTGAAATTATTGGTTTATATCAAAAAGACGACCATGCAGGTCATCAGTCAACTACCGCGCAAGGTATCAGTTTCAAAGCGTTAACGCCGTTACTTAATAGCGCGACTAATCTCCATGTTACCGGTCGAAGCAAAAATAAAGTAACTGATAGCAAACCGATTACAGATAAGATTAATGAATAACTTTACCTTAGGTTCAACAGGCGTTTTTACCCTAGAAGGTATAAAAGCGGCAACACTTATTATTAACAGCGACAGGTTAAAAACCGCATAATAATGAGATCAAATTATATATTTATCCTAATAATGCTCTTAAGAAAAAGGGCATTATTGGTTACCTTGAATAAGGAAACGTTATGTCGATTATCGTGTTAAATGCTTTGCAACCTCAGGCGGCCCACTTGGCCTTTATGCAGTGCTGTACAGCCAATACTTGGGTAAGCCGCATGGTGGCTGCTATGCCATATAACAATTTAGCGGCGTTATCTGCACACGCTGATCTCAGCTGGAAAAACCTTACAGAAGCCGATTATTTGCAGGCTTTTGAAGGGCACCCTAAAATTGGCGATGTGTCTAGCCTAAGAGAAAAATACCGCTCGACAGAGAAAATTGCCGCGGGAGAACAATCGGGTGTTAACACAGCGACAGAACAAGCATTAAGTGAGTTAAAGCAATTAAATGATGACTATCAAGAAAAGTTTGGCTTCATTTTTATTGTTTGTGCCACAGGTAAAACAGCCACGCAGATGTTAGATATATTGGTAAAACGTTACGCTAATAATCGCGTGGAAGAAATCATTAATGCAGCAGAAGAGCAACGAAAAATATTTCAGTTAAGAATCAAAAAAATGATTGCTGAAACTGCCACTACTGCTTCAAACGTAAAAGAGACCTAAGTTTATGAGTCAAATAACTTCACATATATTAGACACTAGTCGCGGTAAACCCGCTGCTGGTATTACTATTTCTCTCTTTGAACTTAAGGGTTCAAATGATGGTGACAATAGTATCCAAGCACAGTGGTCACTTTTGGCACAAGGCCAAACAAACAGTGATGGGCGAGTGCCGGCCTTACTTGATAAAGAACGAATATTGCCTGCGGGGAGTTATCGCGTTCATTTTGCGATCAGTGATTATTTTAACGCGCTAAATGAGCAAGCTTTTTATCCCTATGTTGATATTGTTTTTGATATCAGTGGTGATGGTGAACACTATCATATTCCATTATTACTGACCGCTTTTGGTTACTCAACTTACCGTGGCAGCTAAGATGATTTTACATGCTAAACCACTAAGCCAAAAAGCGTTTCAAGCTTTTGGTGATGTGATTGAAGTCAATGATCAAGTAGAAAAAATATCAATAAATTATGGGCTTACACAAAGATATCATGCATTAGCGACGCTAGATGTTAGTGAGGAAGCAGGGCAAGGTATTATCAGTGTTTTTCGCTCGTCGCCTAAAGAATGCTGTCAGATCAACGCCGGTATAGGTCAAATAACCATTGACTGTATGGAACGTCATCCTTTATCAAGCCAGGCTTTTTATCCTTTGTCTGCTAACGCTTATTTGGTAGTTGTTGGACCTGCGGGCGAATTTGATGTGACTAAATTAGCCGTATTTCTTGCTACAGGCAACCAAGGTGTTAATTACCACAAAGGTACTTGGCATCATTATAGTTTAGCTTTAAGTGAAACCGCTGATTTCTTAGTTGTTGACCGAAAAGGTGTCGGCAAAAACTGCGATGAAATCGCTTTAGAAAATAAAATTACCATACATTTCAATTTAGATAACCGGAGCGATTAAGTCGATGTCAGTAAAAGCATTTCGCGGTGAGATTTTACATTTTGTCGAAGACCCAGCCTCGACGCCTTGCCAAGATAAAGAGCAAGCAGAGCAGAGCAGCTACCAGTATTTTGAAGATGGTATTTTGCTGATAGAAAATGGCAAGGTTAAACAGTTGGGCACAGCTAAAGCTATGTTGGCTGATTTAGAGCATTCCCTAGAGATTCAACATATTGAAAATGGCCTGATTGTCCCAGGCTTTATTGATACTCATATCCATTATCCTCAAACTGAGATGATAGGGAGTTATGGTGAACAATTATTACAATGGTTAGAAGATTATACCTTTCCGACCGAAAAAAAGTTTGCTGATAAAGCCTACGCCACTAAAATCAGTGAGTTTTTCCTCAATCAATTGCTTGCTAACGGCACAACAACCGCATTAGTTTTTGGCACTGTCCATGCTGAGTCAGTTAATGCCTTTTTTGAAGTGGCTTTAGCCAAAAATCTCCGCATGATTGCTGGCAAAGTGATGATGGATAGGAATGCTCCTGACTATTTACTCGATACCGCGCAAAGTAGTTATCAGCAGTCTAAGCAACTTATCAAAGATTGGCATGGTAAAGGGCGTTTGCAATATGCTATCACCCCAAGGTTTGCGCCAACCAGTAGTGATGAACAGTTAAGCTTGGCTGGGCAACTATTAAAAGAGCACCCAGGTGTTTATATGCAAACCCATTTGTCTGAAAATTTAAAAGAAATTGAATGGGTTAAATCGCTTAATCCCGATTGCGAAAACTATTTAGATGTTTATAAAAAGCATCAATTACTTGGCAGTCGTAGTGTTTTTGCTCATGGTATACATTTATGTGATGCTGAATATAGCGACTTATCTCAATCTAATTCAGCCTTGTCATTTTGTCCAAGTTCAAATCTGTTTTTAGGGAGTGGTCTGTTTAAACTTGATGTTGCCCAGCAACACAATATTAAAGTGGGTCTAGGTACAGATATAGGCGCAGGAACCAGTTTTTCACTATTAGAGACCTTAAAAGATGCCTATAAAACGCAGCAGTTAAGAGGCAAAAAATTAGATTCATTACAATCTTTCTATTTGGCTACTTTAGGTGGCGCAAGGGCGCTAGACTTAGAAGGTACAGTAGGTAATTTTCAAGTGGGTTGTGAGGCTGACTTTATAGTCTTAGATTATCATGCAACACCATTAATGAAATTACGGTTAGAGCAGTGCCAATCATTGGCAGAGAAACTTTTTTCTTTCACTATATTAGGGGATGACCGTGCGGTTAAAGCCACTTATATACAAGGTGAATTAGCTGAGATTAATTGCGATTAGTGCTTACAATAAGATATGTAATAGCTAAAATTAATTTTACAGTTTTTACCTTTAGTGATCGGTTTTACTCAGGTTGGCGCGTTATTCGTGTCGACCACACTAATTACCGGTGCGACAAGACAATATTTCATCCTTCGTTAAACAATATCTAAATAGAGAATCAGCATCATTGCTCAACAAACAGCCTATCTGTTGTTCAGGTGATCATATTTAAGGTCATTAATATAAATTATTGAGTGTTAATTACTGATATACAGCTACAATATTGGATTAAGGTTGATTATTTTTGCATATAATTATAAATTATTAGCTAGAAATTAGGTGTTATCTAATGAGAGTAATAAAATGAAAGAACAACCTATAATCTATGACAGATTTTCATGTGCTAACTGCGCAGATAAAGGTAGCCTTGATTTTGATTTTACTATGGCTTTTCAGCCAATCATTAACTGTACTACCCAGCAAATTTATGGCTATGAGGCATTAGTACGTGGATTAAATAACGAATCCGCTTATTCAATAATATCGATGGTAAACGACGATAACCGTTATTTATTTGATCAGCTTTGCCGAGTTAAAGCGATAGCTCTTGCCTCCAAGTTAAAACTTCAATCTATGCTCAGCATAAATTTTCTCCCCAACGCTATATATAAACCTGAGCGTTGCATTCGCACAACATTGGAGGCAGCCAAGAAGTATAGCTTTCCCATTGAAAAAATAATGTTTGAATTTACCGAAGTTGAAAAAATTGATGATACCGCTTTTATTAAGAATATTGTTGAGTCTTATAATAAAATAGGCTTTAAAACTGCAATAGATGACTTTGGCGCAGGGTATGCTGGCTTGGGTTTATTAGCTGATTTTCAAACTAACATCGTAAAAATTGATATGGGGTTAATCCGTAACATTAATGAAGATAAAGTTCGTCAGTCAATAGTAAAAAATTGTTTAAATATTTTTAATGACCTAAACATTACTCCGCTTGCTGAGGGAATAGAGACTAAAGAAGAATACCGCTGTTTACGTGATTTTGGTATTGAACTAATGCAAGGTTACTTTTTTGCCAGACCGGGCTTTGAAAATCTACCTTTGGTTGACTTTAGCGACCTTTAATAATGAGAGCCTAACAAGCTGATTCATCAGTTTTTTATCCCTGTTTTACCTTTTATCTGCTGAAAGTATTTCGTCCACCGCTAAGCATTTACCTTGTTGCCAGCTCTCTTGTAAGCGTTGTTTAAATAATACTATTTCGTCTCGTTGTGCTAATAGTCCCTTAATTAAACTCTCTGCCTCAAGCAAGCGTATATCAAGTTGTTCGACTATTTTGTTGTGATCAAGTCCTTCAGTTACGCCACTATCTGCTAAAACATTTAAGATATCTGCCAATCTAAAACCTAGCCGCTTCGCACATTCAATCGTTGCTAAACGCTGCACACTATCTTGCGAATAATGTCGATAACCATTTATATTTCTTTGTATTTTAGGGAGTAATCCTTTGGCTTCATAAAACCGTATAGTAGAGGCTGTTATACCACTTATTTTTGCTAACTCGCTGATTTTCATCGGTACCTACTTTATGCGTATGTAAACTGTTGACATTAAAGTTAACTTTAAGCTTATACTTGTACAAAATCCAGCTCGTTAAACTTATTAACAGGAGTTCTACTTGAGTCACTCTGTATTTACACCGATAACTCTTCCTAATGGCGCAATTTTGCCAAATCGTTTAGCAAAAGCCGCCATGGAAGAAAATATGGCTGTTGAAGGCCATTTACCCGGCGATGATATTTTTCAACTATATAAAACATGGGCTGCGGGAGGTACTGGCCTGCTTATTACGGGTAATGTTATGGTAGATCACCGCGCAATGACCGGCCCAGGAGGTATTGCTTTAGAGGCAAATACACCCTTAGAGCCCTTTAAAAAGTGGGCTGAAATAGCAAGCAAAAATGGCACAAAAATATGGATGCAAATAAATCATCCTGGCCGACAAGTCTATGCTGCTATGGGAGGGCAAGTGTTTTCTCCCTCAGATATTGCATTGGATATGGGGAAGCATAGTCAGTTATTTAGTAAACCAAGTCCGATGACCGAGCTTGAAATTCAAGCGTTAATTCAGCGATTTGTTATCACAGCATCACGTGCTGTTGAAGCTGGGTTTCATGGTATCGAGATCCACGCAGCCCATGGCTACTTGTTATCACAATTTTTGTCGCCGCTGACCAATAAGAGAAATGATAACTGGGGTGGCAGCCTTGAAAACCGTGCTCGTCTCCTTTTTGAAATTGTTAAAGCGGTCAAGCTAGTTATACCTGAAAATATAGCGATAGCGGTTAAGTTAAACTCCGCAGATTTCCAACGTGGTGGTTTCGATGCACAAGATGCCTTAGTTGTGGTAAAAGAACTTGGCCATTTAAACGTAGATTTAGTTGAATTGTCAGGTGGTAGCTATGAAAGTCCAGCAATGCAGGGTAATACAGCTGATGGACAGCCCCTAAATAGAGAAGCTTATTTTCTTGAGTTTGCGAAAGAAATTGCCAAACAAGCTCCTATGCCAATTATGACAACAGGAGGGATTGTCCGTTTAGCGATTGCACAAAAAGTAGTAGATGAAGGCGTAGATATGGTCGGCATTGGCAGAGCGCTGGCCTTTAGTCCAAATCTTCCTCAACGCTGGAAAACGTCACCAGACGCGGTAGCCATTTTACCTCAAGTAAAATGGCAAGATAAAACTTTAGCCGCACTTGCAACTATGGCTATTACCAAACGTCAGTTACAACGTATTGGCAAAGGTAAAGCCCCAAAATTAAACTCATCACCATTATTTTCACTGATTTTTGACCAACTACGACTTAAAAAACTGACTAAAATCTATCGAAAAACTTATGAAAATGAATAGGGCATATTGATATTTTTTTAATCTTATATAAGGCATTGTCAACAGATAGTGTCGCGTAAACCCGTTGATTAGCGGTTGACTAGGGCCTAAGGAAGTTGACAATAAAGCATAGTTTGACGGTTAATGGCGGCATATTCATCACCTTGCTTATATAAAGTGACGAAAATTACTCTTGTTAACGATAATACGTTATGTGTTAACAATCGTTCTAAACGTAAGGTTTATCCTTGCGTCTTTAATGAGTTTAGTTGGTGGTAAACGATGTAGCCAATGCTGTTGTGTTGGCCCTTTCATGACTAACAAACTGCCCGCTTTAAGGGGTAAGGTAATGACTTCTTTTGATATCTTGTGCTTAAAAGCAAACTTTCTTTCAGCACCAAAACTTAACGATGCAATCGCACCTTGGTCCTTTAAATCTTTTTCACCATCGCTGTGCCAAGCCATGCCTTCTTCTCCACTGTGATAAAGGTTAAGTAAGCATGAATTATAAGTTTCACCACTATGGCGCTCGACAAGTGCTTTTAATGAAAGCAAATCATCGGTAAAAGGCAACGCTGTTTTAGTAATATTTGAGTAGGTATAGCTAAAACATTCAGCAGCATGCCAAGCCACTTTTCTTTTTGTTTCAATAGTTTTGCCAAATATAACTGCTTGGTCACAACGCCAATCAATACCGTTAAGTAAGCGATTAAAGTAATAGTCGCTATCGTCTAAAGAGATAATTTCACCAAAATAATCGACATCACCATCATATGGCAAAAGATTAATCGGCTGTTCAAATAAAGATGAAAATAGATCCATGTCGATAACACTTAAATGAGAAGGTGAAGTAGCCATAGTACAGACAGCAGTTAATGAAAATGGGCTAAGCGTGTTTAAGTTAACACCCCCAAGCAATTACCTGAACTTTTTGAAAATAATAGCACAGTAGATAATAAAACTCATCGATACTTACGTCGCCACTTTAAAATTCAGCAATATTTACCACAATAAAACAACATTTTGTAGGGGGTTTCCCTGATTGAAGATGAAATTGGATTTAGATACTGTCTGAGCATAATAATATTCTGCAATTAAAAATGTCCTTAACGGTGAAGATAAAGACTTCGTGGGTTAAGACTAAAATTGTTAAAAAACATATGATTAATGTCTTAAGTAGGACCTTTACTGCAGTAAGTAGTTTTATCTAATACTCATTGTCAATTATGTAAGATAAATCTATTTTGGAAGCCCATGGACGTGGTTAAAAAACTAAATTATGCAATTATCCACCCAGAGCAAAATAGCTACGATATAAAGCAGTTCGTTGACGGTAGCTGGATACGTCTTATTTATATGGCGTTGCAACAACAAAATTTACCAGCAAACAAATTATTATCGTCAGTAGGTATTAACGTCGCTTCTTTACGTGAGTTAGATTCTATTCAACGGGACGTTGTGCTTAAGCTATATGATAATATTGCAGTATATTCAGGCTTAGATGCCTTACCTGCTGCAGTGGCTGCTATTTTTCAACTGCATTTCTTACGTCATACGGGTGTCATCGTAGCAGATGCTAAATCGCTAGGTGATTTATTAGAAAAAATTATTTTTGCTAGTGAGCAAATGAATAAATTGATTGAGGTCACTTTAGTCGTTAAGGGCGATTGCAACTTATTAGTTGTTTCATCGCGGGCAGAGCTGGTTAATGTCCATAGAACGACACTAGAAATTGGATTTTGTCTGGTTTATAAAATAATTAATCAAATATTTCCTGCCCACTTAGATATTATTTCAAAGATAACGCTTGATTTAAAAAGTCAAAGAAACAGCTTTGAAAAAACATTTGACTATCCGGTTACGTACACCGATAGCGGGAAATATGTCATTGTTTTTAAGAAAAATGTTCTTGCGACCAAAAATTTATTTTCAACGCACTCGATTGGTTTAGAGCCCTTCGTAGATAATAAATTGTCTAAAACTTATATTCAATTACTCTCTGATATTGAGAATTTAATGACAGAAAATATTGCTTCAAATAATCTAAATATCGTTTTTGTAGCTGAGCAGATGAACATTAGTGTCAAGACCTTGCAACGCCGTTTAAAACGCTTTAATACTGACTTTAGTACTTTATTGAAAACAAAAAAAATCAATCATGCGCAAATACTCTTAAAGCAAAATAAGCTGAGTTTAATTCAAATTTCTTATCGGCTGGGTTTTAATTCGCCATCAAGTTTTTCTAGGGCATTTAAGAAATGGACAGGTGTTTCGCCATCAGATTATCAGTAAATAATGTACATCTTGGTAACTCAATAGTTGGCTATGTAACTCCCTGTCAGTTGGTATTAATTTAACGTAACTGTTTTCATTATGGTACTAGACACTTTAAACACTGAACACTTGCTCATAAAAGTTTTGTAGTTGTTGAATAGCCAATGAAATTACAATTTTCTCATTAAATCTACCCACCGTATTCAACTTTTATTAACATCAATAATTTTAACTTGTTTTACTGGGTTAACTCGCGATATTAAGGCGTTATTATTACCTGGTAATCTTTATTAATGATCTAAAAAGCTATATTGAAAACAGCTGACCCCATACTTATGTAGCTTAGTTGTTATAAAGATAATAATTATAAGTTAGCCACTTAGTGAGGTGTCTTTAGTTGTCTAGATAATGTCGTTACTGGTTAAGGATTATTCTAAATAAACGCTTATAGTTAGCTAAATAAAAGCGAGTTTAGTGAATCGTTTAATTGAAGACAAATTTATTGATCATCGTCGTTGTGGTCGTTAAGGCAAATATATTTAATTCAGGTATTAAAAGCTACTTGAGCACATCCAGTCGTATCCTATGATTTTATTATAGTTTTGGATAATAAATTTTTGCGACAAGGATAAGTAATATAAAGGAATATAATCATGAGAATATTACATACCGCACAAGTGCTTACACTATTATTTAGTGCTAGTGCACTGGCTAATGCAAACAATACTAGCATCGATATTACGGGTATTAGTCTTACCGAACTATTCAATCTTAAAATAACCTCACTATCAAAAAAAAAGCAGACTTTACATAAAGTCGCTGCCGCTGTGTATCTGCTTACTCATAATGAAATAGATTACCTTGGCGTGACTACCATCGCAGATGCACTAGGTTATGTTTCAGGTGTTGAGGTAGCATATTGATGCGAGTCGATGGGCATAAGATTACTTGGGTGGTTAATGGGCTAAAAGCAGTGGAAATATTTCCAAGTAAAACCTTTGATATTGTCTTGATGGATTTTCAAATGCCCATTATGAATGATGACTTTAAGTGTAAAAATATCGAAGCAGCACAACATCACCTGACTATTTTAACACATACCTTTACCCGCAGTTTGGCGTTAATCAACGGATTAGTTCAACCAACTAATAGCCGTCAACTTTACCCGGTTATGAGCAAGCTCGAAGCTATTGAACAAATTAAAATTCTACGTGAATTATTCAAGAACTTTCAGCTATTTGACCTGATTTTAAA
The DNA here is from genome assembly GCF_014077345.1 of Colwellia sp. BRX8-4. Classification (NCBI taxonomy): domain Bacteria; kingdom Pseudomonadati; phylum Pseudomonadota; class Gammaproteobacteria; order Alteromonadales; family Colwelliaceae; genus Colwellia; species Colwellia sp. BRX8-4. Next base: position 46,455 of record NZ_JACGVS010000012.1, on the reverse strand, counting down.
AAAAATTAATTCAGCAATTGCCTCATTTAAACAATCCTGATGAGCTGACCAACAAGTTACGATGTGCTATTGCCGACTTTTATTTTGAACGAGGAGTCATAGCGTTAATCGATATTGAATTACTACCGAGCAAGGAGTCAGCAAATGCAGTTAACTTATAATGCTAAAGCGAAAATTTTGGTGGTTGATGATGAACCTAATAACCTACAGGTCATTAATCAAGTGCTAGTGGGAAATTATCAATTGGTGTTTGCTAAAAATGGCCAGCGTGCCATTGAAATTGCAATAGAGCAGCAGCCTGATTTAATTTTACTCGACATCATGATGCCAGAAATGGACGGTTATGAAGTCTGTCGAACATTAAAAAAGATTAAAAGTACCGCTCATATTCCTATTATATTTGTTTCGGCAATGTCTAATATGGAAAATGAATGTCAGGGATTTGAAGCAGGGGGCGTCGATTATATTACTAAACCGATATGCCCAGAAATAGTACGCGTCAGAGTGAAAACCCATTTGTCTTTGGTTGGGGTAAATGAGCTAAAAGAAAGCAGAATGCAAATTATCCAGCGGTTAGGACGAGCCGCCGAATATAAAGATAATGAAACTGGATTACATGTTATTCGCATGAGCCACTACTCAAAACTAATTGCTAGGGCTGCTGGTTTAGATGAGTTTTCTCAAGAAACACTTCTTAATGCTGCCCCAATGCATGATATCGGCAAAATTGGTATACCCGATCATATTTTATTAAAGCCGGGGAAATTAGATGCCAAGGAGTGGGCTATTATGAAAACCCATGCCAATATTGGTGCCGACATCATCGGCGAAAATGACTCTCCACTACTAAGTATGGCGCTTAGTATTGCTTTAACTCACCATGAAAAATGGGATGGCTCTGGTTATCCTAATCATCTTAAAGGGCAAGAAATTCCGTTGGTTGGGCGAATCGTTGCTATTGCTGATGTCTTTGATGCCCTAACATCTGAGCGGTCATATAAAGCAGCATGGCCAGTTGATAAGGCTATTGCTCATATGAATTCAGTGTCGGGAAGTCATTTTGATCCCGATCTTATTAAACTTTTCAATGCGGTGTTACCGGATATTTTACTTATAAGAAATAAGTGGCCAGAGTTAAAGGCAAGTTCATCGTTTATTAACAAAGTATCTTAGTGATTTTGAAATTTCGTTATTTAAGATCACCATACTCTCAGACAAAAGCATTATTAATTGAAAAACTTCCAACAAACTAAATAACTAAAAATTAGTGGTTAAGTCGCCATTAGAGTTACGAGCGAGATAACAAAATGGACAGGCTTTATTCCTGCAGATTTTCAATTAATAATCTTCAGGTCGATACCTTTATAAAAGGATTAATATTTATGATTTTACTGATATTGAGAAGGTTGGTGACCACTTGTTTAATTTAAGTCATCGAGTGAATAAACCAATTTCGTTGTCTAGAAGTTTTCTAGATGTGATGCCGATACCCGTAGCAATATTTGATGTTGATGGTAAGTTGCTCCATGTGAACATTCAATTTTCACTATGGTTTACTCCTAACGCCGCCGAACTTAAAACCCTTAAGCAGGTATCAATGTTAATCAATGAGTTAATGTCTAATGAGCTGCAATTAATATTGTCAGATGTGATGACAAATAATCAAAGACGATACATCAGAGAAATAGCGATTAGAACTAACATTAAAGGCCACAAAACCTGTAAAACATCTTTTACCAATATTAGGTGTAATGATAAAAGTAATGGTGTGATTATGTTTTTTGAAGATAAAGACCGCGAAACTGAAAATATGGCACTTTATAAGGAGCAAGCTCAATTAGACCAACTTACAGATACCCTAAATAGGTTTGGCTTCTATGAGGCATTCAATAGGGGAACTCATCAATGTCTTAATCATAAATTTCTCTATGCGGTTATGATTGCTGACATCGATAAATTAAAATTATTGAATGATGTTAACGGTCATCAATATGGCGATATGGTGATAAAAAACACGGCGAAAGGGCTGTTAAAAGAACTGAGGACAGAAGACATTTTGGCGCGATGGGGGGGTGACGAATTTATCATTGTCTTGACTAATATATTTTCTGAAAATCATGTGACCAAACTTTCTGAACGACTAGCGAAAGGGGTTGATGAGTATAGTTTGGCGAAAAACACACCTACTTCAATTTCTTATGGTCTCGCTGTCTGGAAAACACATGGCGAATCACTAGATGATTTAATTGGTCACGCTGACCGCATGATGTATCAGCAAAAACAGCTTAAATAACGAGGATAAATTATTGTTGTTATGAACGCTTTAAACCTTACTCTATATTTTTACTAAAATCGGTGATGAATCCCTTGCCTGTAAAGGACTTTTATAACCGTAAATTTGAAAAATTAATATTTATTCTTAATTGAAATTATCGAAAACAGACATTTAATTCACATTTTTGTGTAGTAAACTTTTATTAGATTTAAGGCGGTTTGGAGCAAATAACGCCATAGAGTCCTTGATTTTTTCAGTGCGTTAAATTTAAGTTAGCAAAATTTCAATCTTAAGATCTGACATGATTTTTAAGATGCAGTGACTCTATCAGTGGTTATGATACTACAGACGTTGGAAACAGAGCCTGAGTCGAGTTAACTTTCAGTAAAAAAATTTATGAAACTAAAAAATTAGCTTTATAATAACTGATATTTTAAACCATAACAGCTTGGTTTCTTCCATTCTTTTTTGCTTTGTAAAGCGCAGAGTCTACCCTATCAAGTATTTCAGGCCATTCATTACTATTTATATTGCATGTTGAAACAGTCGTTGCACCAGCAGATATAGTAATATTCAAATCGCCCATGGTAGTTTTAATTGTTTCATTGGATATTGTTTGAATTATTCTATTAACCATCGAAAGTTCATTAACTTGCTGCTTCTTTTCTATAACTAAAACGAACTCTTCTCCACCCCAACGTACTAAAATATCGCTTTCTCTAATTTTAGTGCTTAATAACTTAGCAATTATAACGAGTACTTCATCCCCGACACCATGCCCATATGTGTCGTTGACTTGTTTAAAGTGATCTATATCGATGATAACAATGCAGTAATCTGTTTCTTCTTTGCTAGATTTAGCATCAAATACTTTTATATATTCAGTAAGTGCACGCCTATTACCCAATTTGGTTAACGGATCGATTAAGCTACTCTCTAGTAGTTTAGTATTTGATTTTTCTAGTTTGTTTTTATATTTCCAGATTGAAAAATAACGACTAACTAAGACGAATAAAACAATAACGCTAAAAATTGACACTAGAATTAATAGTTTATTAGAAAGCGTTCTTTCACTTAACTTAGATGATTGTAAATCGTTATTAATTTGTAGCAAGGTTATTTGTTTATCTTTTAACTTAGCTTCGTAGCTTTCATTAATCTCAGCGACTTCTTTTACACGTTCATTAAACATTAATTCAACATGTTTTTCATAATAACTTCTGAGTTGAATTAATGCCTTTTGATAGTCACCTGAACGTTCATAAGCGATACTTAAGCTTAGTTGTTGTTGAATCATGGCTTTAATATTGTTTTGTTTTTCAAAACTGTCTTTAGCATCAATCAGTAACTCAATGGCACTAGAATAATGCCCTAACTCTATTTCAATATGCCCTAAGTTAGAACGACAATGATGTAAAACCGAAGTTACACCGTATTTAATAGAATCATCGATACATTCTTGAACTTCTTTTTTTGCTTCGTTAATATTTTTGGTCTGTAATAATACACCTGAAAGGTTATTTTTTACGTTTAAAATCAAATTAATTGATCCGGACTTTATTGCACTCTCTTTGGCAAGATAAAGTGTGCTAGTTGCTTCGTCGATTTTGCCAATATTTCTCAAGAAGAGTGCCTTCATTATCAGTAGAGAAGTTTTCAGCTGTATATTATCTATTTTTTGGTCATCATATAACTGAAAAGCTAACTCATTAATTTGCAAACCTTTAGTAAAGTCTTCAATTTCCAAATAGATAATAGACATATTGGAGTAGATTTTTACCGTCCAGTCTTCGTTAGGGTATTGAGTTAAAGCATCGAACGCCAAATAATAATCTTTTAATGCACCGCTGTTATCACCGCTGCTTTGTTTATAAATCGCTCGTAAGTTATAGAGCCTACCAACTAAGTGGTTGAAATTTATATTTATTGCGGCTTGTAGTGTATTCTCAATAATATTATAAACAGAATTGGTGTTTCCATCTCGGCTTAAGTCAATATTAGCTTTTTGATAATTTGCTTCTAACATCAGCCAATCTATATTTTTTTCCTCTGCATATTTAGTTAGTTCTTCAACGGCGATATTTTCTTCTTGAGGGGAAGACATCGCCCTCTGAATTTGGATTTTTAAAATATAATATTTAGCATTTATAATGGGAGTATTTTCCCAAGTTTCTGATGCTTTTAATAGCTCTAATTGCTCTAATGTTTTTTTTGGGTTTATCGCATATTTACTTTCCGCTTTTAATAGTAGCCGACCTAGTTGACTCTTGTGTAGTGAGACAAAAGGTTGGATTTCTTCCATCGAAGCAAATGCTCGTAGTGAAAGAGCAAAAATTGATAAAAGTACAAAATTGACCAGCAGTTTTTTTAGCTTATACATTTTCCGATACGCCACAAGTAGTCCTTGTAATGTAGATGCAACCAAGGCAGCTAATAATACCCATGAATAATTTTTTTCAATATACCTAAACATCGAAAAAATTTCAGCATTAAAATTAGATAAATAAAGTGTAGTTGATTAATGTTCGCGAATCACCGTTTTGTTAAATTTAGATTTTACACTCCTAAATATAGGAGTTATAAGAAAATATGCAAAAGTAGAGTAACTCTTTTAATTCTTAATATAATTAGATATTCATGAATTTATTCGTGGGTAGGATGTATCAGGTTTCTGAACTCAGTCCGTTATATAGTAATCTATAATATCTGCTTTTTTATATTTGTTAACTTTCACTGTGTGGCAAAAATAGGCGGTTAGCTCTAACTCATAAAAGGGGAGGCCTACCTAGATTTAATATTCTAGATTCATTTGGAACTTGAATATTCCAATGGTAAAAATTGACAAAATTTAATGCCTATTGATATTACACTGAACAAAGGGCTTGTATCTATGGTGAGTATATTAGGTTTTAACATTATTGACGAAGGAGTCGAAACTGAGCAACAGGGACAGCCCTGCAAACAACTTAATATTGGACGGGTACAAGGTTGCTACTATTCTCGCCCTAAACCTCAGCATGATATTGAAATTACTTACCTTCAAACATTAGATTTTTTTGTAAAAGGAACTCAAAAATATATGCAATGATTCAAAAGCTAGCTAAACAAATTTTTCACTACGAGGTAGTCTTAAAGTCAGGTACTGCGGACATTCAGGCTTTTGTACAAAAAATACAGGCAGATCATTAGAAAATATTTTCTAAAAGGCCTAACCTTGCAGATACCTACCCAGGTATTAATGGTATTGGCGTCATTTATTATGTACCAAAATAAAGTTAATTATTTTATCGAACAACAACGAATGTATAGAGCTAATTTTAATCCTAACTCTCAAAATAATGGAGATGAATATTGGGCAATTACCTATATAGATAGAGCCACTTAAAGGTAATGAAAAAGCGGTAGGATTAGACATGGTATTTGAAGAGAATCTGTTTAGTGCCGCCAAAAAAGCAAAAGATAGTGCAACAACACAAATTACTGCGCCTATAGCACGGGTTTAAGATGCAATAAAACACTTGGTTTATAGGCAAGGGTGATTTGTGTTATGATATGAATTGCTTTAGAAATCAAAGCAGAGTAATTATCTAAATTGCTCAAACAAACGCAAACAGTTGACTGGCGTTTGAAGTTTTCAATTTTAGTCAACAATTTATCGTTCGTTCGATAGGCGTTATACATTTATCAAATTCTAAAAATTAGGAAATTACATGACTGATATAGATATTGGCATAAATAAAGAAAATAGAACGGAAATATCAGACGGTTTAAAACGACTTTTAGCCGACTCTTATACGCTATATTTGCAAACACATAATTTTCATTGGAATGTAACCGGTTTACAATTTCGTGAGTTACATTTGATGTTTGAAGAACATTATACCGAATTAGCAATTGCTGTTGATGACATCGCTGAACGTATTAGAACCCTAGATGTACCTGCACCAGGAACCTATAAAGAGTTTTCAAAATTAAGCTCTATTAAAGAGGTTGACGGTGTACCAAGTTCTGCACAGATGGTTGAGTTACTTACCAAAGGGCACGAACAAGTCATTAAAACATCGCGTGAAGTTTTAAAAATTGCACAAGCTGCTGATGATGAATCAACCGCTTCGTTAGTGTCTGATCGTATGCGTATACACGAGAAAACAGCGTGGATGTTAAGAGCGACTAAAGAATCATAATAAGTTAATTAAACGGAAAATAACGGTTGGATATCGCACCCCCTTATTTTCCGTTTTTAGCGTCTACCTTACAAAAACACTCCGACTAGCCCTTAAAAATACTCTATAAATAACGTTTCTAATCGGCCCAGTAGCTTAATTGATGGCTTGCACCCATAAGCTTTTCAAATTAATCTAGCACCCTAACTTACATTATGGGAGAGATTTGTTATTAGTGAACTCAGCTCCTTAGACTTGATACAGTCTAAACAATGGTTGTCAGCTTGGCAAAGAAACGCACTTAGCGAAATTATCAAGGTTAGTTTTGCTGATATAGATGCAGAAGATTATCTGCTAAAATATTTTGATAGCCCTGAGCCCAACCAGAGGAAACTGCGACTTTACTTCAATAATGAGCAAATCGTAGGCTATTGCTTACTCACCTTCACAGACAGTGCAAATTATACGGTAATTAAGGCTTCTGCTGCATTTCTTCCACAATATCGAAAGGGGAGTAATACTTTTTTATTTTCAATTAAAGAGAGCTTTAAAAGCTGGTTGCAAAGACCCTGGCGCAAACACTATTATGCCGATACTATGCTCAGCCCTGCTATGTATCGAGCAATTGCCAAGAATACCGCCATTGTTTGGCCACATTTTGGGCAATCTGCACCCAAGGAATTGTTTACGCGTTTTAATCCAAACGGAAAAAACAGTAATAAAAATCAGTTGCGTTGTTTAGTTTCAGTCAATCGAAGCAGTAATTATAGCGAGCAGGAGTTGGAAATGTTGCGCTGTAGCGACAAAGCAGAAATTCAATATTATTGTCAGCTCAACCCTGACTTTGATCAAGGGATAGCGCTCTTTGTTGTTATTCCAATAAATTTACAGCAGTTCGTGCAGACGACAATTAAATATCTAATGAAGTAAAATCGTATGCGCCAACAAAATAGTAGCGATTGAATAAATTAAGAATTTTGAGATAAAACCATGAATAAACAAGGGTAATATAGCCTAAATAATGATTTTACTCATTTAGTTGAGGCGTTTTACTGAACTGAAAGAGCCCAGGTATTAACTGGGCTTTTATGTGAATAACGATTATTTATTCTTTAAAAATATCGTTTAACATTCCAGCAAGACGGAAGCCTGCTTTGGCTATTTGCTCATTTAATATCGGAGTGTTTTTATACGCATACTGGTAACTTAATTCTTTATCTTCAGGGAAGTCATAGACTGTTTCTCTGTTCGATTTAGATTCTTTAGCCCAATCAAGATAAACGGTATCTTGCCATAGGTTAATGGTGTCAGGCGTTTGATTATTTAAAAAGTTAGCATATTCGGTATAAGAAAGCTTTTGATGCTCAATTATTGACGAATCCCACACAGCATGAAGTTTTGTTGGTTTTCCAAACCATTTAACGGTTATTTTATTACCGCCAAGGTCATCTCTGCGTCCAACGTGAAGCGGTTGGTGAATATCGCCAACAAAGTGAATATAGAATGCTAGTGCTTGCCATTTCTCTTCTTTGGTGATTTTTTTATCGCGAAGTTTTTTTTCAAAATCAGCTAAAGCTTTTAATATGTCGCCATCTTCATTTCTTTTTAGCCCCTTAAATACTTCGTCATCATCAATAGAAATATAATGCCAAGGCTTAGCATAATCCCATTTTTTATCTGAACGTATGTTATCAGGCCAATTAGCCATTTGAGCTAATGGTGCACCATCGGTTAGCTGCATTAGCGCCTTTTTGGCCGAAGGCTCTAAGTTATCTTCTGCTATTTTGGCAACCATACGATGCCCATTAGGGCCAAGTGCTAATGCTGATTTAATCGGCAAGTGTGCGAGTGTAATGACCATAACAGCCATCAAACTTTTATTTATCATCTACATAATCCTTGTTTTAGTGTTTTCTTATCTGCAGTAAACTATTTTATATCTAAGTATGAGTAAGCTTGGTAGAGCAGTAAAGAACTTTATTACTTGGAGAGGTTTTGCTGGCAGTTGCGAGATGCGAGTTGCATTAATTTATCATTAATGCAACTCATTCTGCTAACAAGAAGGTGAGTTGTAACCTACTTATTAAGTCTTCTTAACGATAATAGAGCAAGTCCTGTAAGTAAAAAGTAAAAAGTACCACCACTGGTGTCTTCCTTTGCTATTACTTCAGCGGCGACATTAATAGTAACAGCGGCTGAACTTGTTTTACCTTGATCATCAGTAACAGTCACGTTAAATATTAGGCTTTCATCTTTACCAACTTTCGGTGCAACAAAAGTAATGGTAGCTGTGTCATAAACAGCAATATCAGCAACTTTACCGCTAGTTTGTGTCCAAACATAGCTAGCAATACTGCCATCACTATCTGCAGCCGTTGCGGTTAGTGTTACGTTAGCAGCTGAAGCAACTGATTGTTCATCACCAGCTGAAACGGTTGGTGCTGCATTAGCATCACCACCATCACTAGCAGCACCACAAGCTGAAGCATAAAGACTATCGACCCATTCAGGGTGATCGATAAAAGGATTACGGTTGCCTTGAAACTCATAGATAGTGTGGTTACGGTTTATTTCAAAGGTATCTATGGGGTCTTGTGAATGCCAGTCAAACAAGGTACACAATTTACCTAGTTTGCCAGTACCATCACTTAATTTGCTCGTTGCTGTACCAACAGTATCAACTAAGATTAAATCAGGCATGGTACTTTCTGTACCTGCATCGTAACGTACATCCATATAAAACATCATACGGGCAACATCACCTTTAACGTCATCTCTTGGTTCCCAAGTATCTGCTGTGCTTCTGTTTTCAGGCGCTTCAGTATTAGCGGTACCACCAATATCAAAATCACGATTACCACGGTCACTATTCATCGATATATCAGTAGGGCGCAAATGATGAATATCGGTATAACCTAATTGGTTAGTCTCTGGAAAACCATGTGATTTAGCCCATGTATGCTCTCGATTCCAAAAATCCTGGTTACTTGAAGCAGAACCACTACCGTTATCTGCTTTGGCAATTGAACGTCCAGAATAGAGTAAAATTATGTTATCAGCATTTGTAGCATCTTCATCGGTACTGGTTAGCGCGGTCCATACTTCTGAGTAGGTTAGCTGTTTATGATTAACACTGATGTCCGCTGTGATTGCTGCACGTAAATCGGCGGTTTCTGCAGCGTTTGCTTGGCTATAATAAGTGGCTTCGACATAAGTCGTTCGGTCAGCTATTTTTGCTAAATCAGGGCAGTTTGTACAAATTCCTGTAGCAGGTGTTGATCCATCACCAGTAGGCGTTCCAGCAGTAGGTAAAGCTTGTGAACCATCACAAGTTACTTCGCCACTACAGCCTAAACCATCAGCAGTATCTTTAGCAAAAGTAGCCCATTGTGTTGCTGGGTCAAAAGCATCATCAGCAGTGGCATCACCTTCGGTAACCGAGTTTAGGCGACGTAAGGTATGATCTTTTGTTGAAAAATCACCGGTACCCCAATTGCTACCTGGGTCAACACCAAATTGGCCAAAGCTATCAACAATACCGGTATTGTTAATAAGTAAAATAGCATCATCACCATTAAAGTAAGTTACGCTTGTGTCTTCAATACCTTGAGGAGCATCAAATTTAAATAGCTCAGTTGCCGCCTGATTATAAACAACAATACTAGAGCCAGGTACAAGTAAACCTTGCAATAATAGCTCATTTGGTGAATCTGTCTTGCCATTTGCATAAAGCTCTAGTTTATAACCATCTACCGCTAAATCTACATCTGCAGTACCTAAGTTAGATATTTCAATGGCTTTATTACTGCCACCGCCTTCAACATACTCAGTGATAATAACAATGCCTTGGCCAGTGGATGCGCCGCCTTCAGTCGGTAAGGGTTGATTGCCATCACAGGCTGCTATACCAGAACATCCTAAACCGTCTGAGGTGTCTTTTGGAAAGGTTGCCCATTGTGTCGCGGGGTCAAAAGCATCGTCAGAGGTAGTATCACCTTCAGTGACTGATGTTAAGCGGCGTAAAGTATGATCTTTAGTAGAAAAATCACCTTCACCCCAGTTACTGCCTGGGTCTGTTCCTAATTGTCCAAAACTGTCAACAACGCCATTAGCGTTTGAAAGTAATAGGGCATCATCACCATTAAAGTAAGTGGCACTTGAATCTTCAAGGCCTTGAGGAGCATCAAATTTAAATTCGGCAGTGGCATCCTTGTTATAAACAACAATGCTCGAGCCTGGCACTAATACGCCTTGCAATGATATACCGTTAGTTGTTTCTGTTTTACCGTTAGAATAAAGGTCGAGTTTATAACCTTCCGCGGCTAAGTCGACATTTTCGCTGCCAAGATTAGAAATCTCAATGGCTTTATTACTACCTCCACCTTCAATATATTCAGTGATCACAACATTAGCATGACTAGAAAGCACGCTAAGGCCGAGTACCGCTGTTAACATTTGTATTTTCATAATTTTCCTTTAGGTTGTTTGCTCAATGGTATTGAGTCTCTTCGTTAGTATTATTCAGTCATTAATGACCATTAGTGAATCTTAGTTAATTGCCTTCAAGCACCAAAAATAGCTGCTTAGCTATGTCGGTATTAGTTTGATGACGGTTTAAGGCTTTAGCACCATTCCCGGTGGCAAAGACTTGTACGTCAATACCGGTATGGCCACTAGAAGTCCAACCGGTATTAGTTCTTGCATCAATTAATAATTTAATTTGCTCATAGATAGATTTTTCATCGCTGCGATCAATAAACAAATTAGCTTCTTGGTCGGTAATAATAAAGCCGAGTGCGTCTGTTAATTGCTGAGCAGAAATAGCTGTGTTTTGAAGCGCTAATTTTGTTGCAATACTTTTAGGTGATACGGATAGGTTTTTTAAAAATTCAGGCTGCCAGCGATAATCGCCTTTAGCACCAAGGGTTAAGCCACCAGTACTATGATCTGCCGTGGCAACTAATAAGGTATCATGACGATTTTCTACATAGTTCTTCAACCAAGTAAGTGTTTCGGCTAAATCTTGCATTTCAGCCATAGCAGCAGCAATATCATTACTATGACCCGCCCAGTCTATTTGACTTGCTTCAACAAGTAGTACATAACCTTGATTATTTTCTAAATGTCGTACACCAGCTTTAGCCATTGCCAGTAGATGGTTTTCATTTTTATTGTCAAGTGTCCAAGGTAGTCCGACTTCAGCAAATAAACCCAATACCGATTGTTGTTTATTAAGCGAAGTAAGTTTTGATAAGTCATCAATATATTGAAAACCTGCCTGCTTGAATTCGCTGACTAAGTCTCTGTCTGGGCGAATAAAATATTTGCTACCACCGCCGAGCATTAAATCAGCCTTAAAGTGACCATTAATTTTTTCGTCAAAGTAACTGTCGGCGATTTCATTATAATTTTTGCGACTTTCATTGTGAGAAAAATAAGCAGCAGGAGTTGCATGGTTGATTTGGGAGGTAACCACTAAGCCCGTTTTCTTGCCTAATTGTTTTGCTCGCTCCATTAGCGTTAATAATGGTTTTTTATTTACATCAACGCCAATCGCACCATTATAGGTTTTATAACCGGTAGATAATGCAGTAGCGGCTGCGGCAGAATCGGTAACGTAACCTTGGCTATTAACCGGATAAGTACTGGCCATGCCTGTTAGCAGTTCATCAAAAATAGTTGTTTCTACCCGTGGCGTATTTATATTATCCATATAATAACGATAACCCGTGGTATAAGCGGGTCCCATTCCATCGCCAATAACCATGATAATATTTTTAGCCTGCTTATCTTTGGCTGTTAAAGTTAAATCAGCCCAAACCAAACGATGATCAGATGAAGCGGAGCGGGTTTCAATTAAGCGATAGAGTGGGCTGTCTTTCTTTGGCCAAAAAACACCATTATTTTGTAAGTTAATGCCAAGGCGAGAAGGTAAAACATAGTCTGCTTGCATACCCCAACCAGCGGTATGATTAGCAGCAAAAGGGCTGTTACTGTTTTTTATCCCTGCGACACTAGCAGGTGTCATATCATTGTTAATATAAGGACTAGCTAAAAGGTTACTAATACCTTCTTTGCGGGCAGCACCTTCATCTTTAGAGGCGTTTTGATCACCCAAAATAACAAAGCGGCTATCTAATGTTAAGCCACCTTTACCACCTTGGTCATCGTAAATATAATTGCCTTTGTTGGGGGTAATATAGTCTTGCCAAAAGCGTATTTCGTCATGGTTTCTAGCGCCATTACGGTCTTCTTCACCGTCGAAAACCGGTGGTGTAGGGTGGCTTGCTAGTATATGAACAAGTTTACCTTGGACATTAATCGGAATATCCCAGTGCGATTTAGACGATAAACGCAGCATTTGCCATTCTTGTTCGTTATACCAGTGTTCTTTCGTACTTGGATTGATTGGCACTATGGCATTGGGCATATCTTTCCAAAGGAAATGTTGGAAAGTTCTAATATTATCCTCAACAATTGGATATTTAGATAGCACCAACATACCAAAATGACCTGGGAAGTGGCCATAACCTTGAGCGTCGCCAAGGTTATTAGTTTTTTTACCGTTATTGTCCAAATCAAAAGGTGTGCTTACACCGGTATTTACCGGTGCAAAATAATAATAAGGGTAATCAATGGCGGCTGTTCCCTGTTGTGATTTACCTAAATATTGCTTTAAAAATATTTCAACGCCTTGTTTTGGATCGGCAATATAGTCAAATTCATTAAGGAGAATAATATCAGGGCGGTTACGTTGAATAATTTCAGCAATATTCTTAATTTGTTGACGATCGTCTTTAAGAGCAGCGATAAGTTCAACACCTGACCCTATTTTATTGTTAGGTAGGTAATTAGTTGCGTCCATGCTGACATTAAATGTTGCTACTCTAATGTGAGGTTGTTGGTCTATTGCAGGTTGAATAACGGATGCTTGAGTGACAAAAACAGCTAATAAAAGCGGTAAAGCTAGCTGAATAAAATTAATTTTCAGCGGTTTATAGGTCTTTTTATGTTTAATTTTAGTCAGTAATTGTATTTTAAATTTCATATATTTATCACAATTTCATGTACTTATATTAGTAGGTGAATAAGTCATTAATCAAACATAACTTGTCACTTGTGTCAGGTTATGTTTAGAATGTAAAATAAATTAACCATATGGTCAAGTTTTCTTTGTCCATGAGTATAAACAGATAAAATGTTAAGGAATAGTAGAATGTTTAGAGATATTCCCTTTATTGATTTACACCGCCATTTAGACGGCAATATAAGAGCAAAAACAATTCTGGCATTAGGACAACAGCATGGTATCGAATTACCCGCAGATAATTTGACTGATTTATTACAGCATGTACAAATTCAAGGTAAAGAAAGTAACTTAGTCTCTTTTTTACAAAAACTTGATTATGGCGTTAGCGTGTTAGCTAATTTAGAGGCATGTAAACGTATCGCTTATGAAAACGTTGAAGACGCTTTTTTGCAAGGGCTTGATTATGCTGAATTAAGATTCTCTCCTTATTATATGGCTATGGAACATAAGCTCAATGTCACCGACGTGGTTGCTGCAGTGGTCGACGGCGTAAAGTTAGCGCAAAAAGATTTTCCTGTCCAAATTAACCTTATTGGTATTTTAAGTCGTACCTTTAGTGTTAATGCCTGTTTTGAGGAGTTACATGCCTTACTTGCACACAAAAATGAACTTGTCGCGGTCGATTTGGCTGGAGATGAGTTAGGCAAGCCAGGCCAACTCTTTGTTGAACACTTTGCTTTGGTTAATAAAGCCGGCTTACAGGTGACTATTCATGCCGGTGAAGCGGATGGAGCATCGAGTATCTATCAGGCTATCAATGAATTACATGCAACCCGCATTGGCCATGGTACTCACGCTGTGGGTGATGAAAAATTAATGGATTATATGTATCAGCATAATATCGCCATTGAATCATGTTTAACGTCAAATTATCAAACAGGGACAGTCAAAAATATCAGTCAGCATCCCGTTAAAACATTTCTTGATAGAGGTTTACTTGTTTGCCTCAACAGTGACGATCCTGCTGTGCAGGGGTGTGACATAAAATATGAATATCAGCATGCGGCACTTGAAGCGGGGCTTAGTCAAGCGCAGTGTCGTACATTACAAGATAACGCGTTAAAAATGGCTTTCTTATCTGACCATGAAAAGCGAGTCTTAAGACAGACAGCAATGAAGAGGGGTTGAGAAGTGTCATAACATAAACGCTAATATTACTGTGTTTATTTGTTGGAGTTGGCTGTGCTAAAGCCTTTAGCAATCTAACTTTGACCAACTAGGTATGACTTAGCGCAGATAGTGCAGCAGCCTTACTAACAATCATAAGTAGTTGATATAGTGATTTAAGTTATCTTAATTGCCGTCAATAGCACTATAAAAATTAATTTTTTTTGGTAAATAACAGCAATACATTAAAGTTTTAACCTCGTTGTTATGACCTGTCTATAGATTCAATTTATCAACTAAATTGCTAGTGGGATCATCATTAATATTATCGATAATTATTGCTGTTGTAGTATCCGAGTAATTGGTGGTTATTCGATAATATCCTATTGACCTAAGTAGAATCTTAGTTTAGATTAAAAACCTGACTATATAGTCAGGTTTTTAATATCAATACTCAAAATAAATAAAATGCTGTATTTGGTCTTAGTCTCCATTGTCATCAAAATAATAATAAAATCAAAATAACAGGGAATAACATGGATACGAATATACTACGCAGCATTTTGGGGATTTTTGTCCTTTTAGCTATTGCCTATTTCGCCTCGTCAGATAGAAAGAACATTAATTGGCGAACGATTATTGGTGCACTAGTGTTACAAATATCTCTGGGTGCTTTTGTTTTATATATCCCCGCAGGTAAAGATATCTTGTTGAGTGTTGCTAGCGGTGTATCTAATGTTATTGGCTATGCCAATGACGGTATTAGCTTTATATTTGGCGAACAAATAGGTGAAAAAAGCTTAGGCTTTATGTTCGCTTTCCATGTCTTACCCGTCATCGTCTTTTTCTCGGCGTTGATTGCCGTGCTTTATTATATTGGTGTAATGGAGTTGGTGATTAAGTTTATTGGTGGTGGTTTACAAAAACTTCTTAAAACCAGTCAAGCAGAATCTATGTCAGCGACCGCAAATATTTTTGTTGGTCAAACCGAAGCGCCTTTAGTGATAAAACCTTTTTTGCCTAAGATGACCCGCTCTGAACTTTTTGCGGTAATGGTGGGTGGCTTAGCATCGGTAGCAGGCTCGGTAGTCGCCGGTTACGCTGGTATTGGTATTGATTTAAAATACCTCATCGCTGCTAGCTTTATGGCTGCCCCTGGCGGCTTGTTGATGGCAAAAATGTTAGTGCCTGAAACTGAACAGCCGAACGACAATTTAGACGATATGAAAAGCGATGTTAAAGAGGCCGTTAATGTTATTGATGCAGCGGCCACCGGAGCATCTAATGGCATGATGCTCGCGCTAAATGTTGGTGCTATGTTATTAGCATTTGTTGCTCTACTGGCGATGGTAAACGGTTTGCTAGGTGGCTTTGGAGAATGGTTCGGCCTACAAAACCTAAGCTTACAACTGATTTTAGGTTATATTTTTCAACCGGTCGCTTATCTTATTGGGATCCCTTGGCATGAAGCAAACATGGCTGGGAGTTTCCTTGGTCAAAAAATTATCATCAATGAATTCGTCGCCTATCTAGATTTTATTACTGTTGCTGATCAATTAAGTGCCAGAACCCAAGCCATTATTACCTTTGCACTTTGTGGTTTTGCTAACTTATCTTCCGTGGCTATTTTATTAGGCGGCATGGGTAACATGGCACCTTCTCGTCGGCCCGATATTGCTAAGCTTGGCATGAAAGCGGTTCTCGCTGGGGCTATGGCTAACCTGATGAGCGCAACTATTGCGGGAATTTTTATCTAATTTACCTCATTAATTTAAACGAATAAACAAACGAATAAACAGAAACTTTTTAACAGGAATTATTATGCAAGCACAACTATCTCAACTAGAACAATTAAAAACCATGACAACAGTCGTTGCTGATACGGGGGATATTGAAGCCATAGCAAAATTTTCACCAATGGATGCGACGACTAATCCTTCATTATTATTAAAAGCTGCTGCTATACCTGCTTATCAAAACTTACTGACAGAAGCTGTTAATTGGGCAAAAAGTCAGACTAAAGACAAGGCCATTGAAGTCAGTCTTGCGGCTGATAAATTATCAGTATTAATTGGCTTAGAAATTTTAGCGATTGTACCCGGTCGTATTTCTACTGAAGTTGATGCACGTTTATCTTTTGATAAAGAAGCAAGTATTGTTAAGGCTCGTCAACTTATCGCTATGTATCAAGAAGCCGGTGTTGGTAAAGAACGTATTTTGATAAAAATGGCGTCAACTTGGGAAGGTATTCAAGCGGCTAAACAACTTGAGCAAGAGGGGATTCAATGTAATTTAACCTTGTTATTTAGTTTTGCTCAAGCAAAAGCTTGTGCTGAAGCACAAGTGTATTTAATTTCACCCTTTGTTGGTCGAATTCTTGATTGGCACAAAAAAGATACTGGTCGTGATAGCTACTTAGCCAATGAAGATCCTGGGGTCATTTCTGTTACAGAAATTTTTAATTATTACAAACAGCATGACTACAATACTGTGGTGATGGGCGCAAGTTTTCGTAATATCGATGAAGTTATCGCCCTTGCTGGCTGTGACAGATTAACGATCAGTCCACCATTAATGAGTGAATTATCAGATAATTATCAAGGTATAACGCAGCAATTAATGCCTGCAACTCGTGTTCAAGATAAACCCGTAGCATTAACTGAAGCTGAGTTTCGCTGGGAAATGAATCAAGATGCGATGGCAACAGAAAAACTAGCAGAAGGTATTCGTAACTTTGCCATTGACCAGTGCAAGCTCGAAGTACAACTAAGCCAATTATTTTAAGATAACTTTAGGAAACCTTTCATGCTAATGGATACTTTTAACGACACTTTAGGACAACACTCATGTTAATGGATACTTTTAACGATAAGTGGCGAGAACTTCAACAACACTTGCTTGAGATAAAAAGTAGCCATTTGCGTGACTTGTTTGCCAGTGATCCACTACGAGCAGAAAATTTATCGGTTAGTGCTTGTCGCTTAAATTTAGATTATTCAAAAAATCGTATTACTGAGAAAACGCGCACTTTGTTAATCGAGTTAGCCGAATCAGCGCAATTAGCTGAAAAGAGAGAGGCGATGTTCGCTGGTGCGCCGATTAATAATACTGAGAACAGATCGGTATTACACACAGCTTTGCGACAACAAGACAGTACACCCGTACTTGTTGATGGTGTTGATATTATACCTCAAATCAAAGCGGTGCGTCTTAAGGTAGAAGCAGTCGTTAACCAAGTGCGTGACAAGAAATGGTTAGGTTATAGTGGTAAATCTATTACAGATGTCTTAAATCTAGGTATTGGTGGCTCTTTCTTGGGGCCTAAAATAGTGACCACTGCATTAAAGCCTTATGTTGAAGGTGGGCCTAAACAGCATTTTGTGGCCAATATAGATGGAAATCATCTACATGATGTTTTAACTCATTTAAACCCTGAAACAACCTTGGTGTTGATCGCATCAAAGTCTTTTAATACTCAGGAAACTCTGACGAATGCCGAGTCTACTCGCCAATGGTTTTATGACTATGGTGTTACGTTTGAGCAGCTAAACCGACACTTTATTGCCATATCATCAAATGTAACTAAAGCGGTCGAATTTGGTATTAATGGTGACAATGTTTTTCCGATGTGGGATTGGGTTGGGGGACGATATTCATTATGGTCAGCTATTGGCATGCCTATTGCGATGGCAATAGGTAATCAAGGATTTACTGAATTACTAAAAGGTGCTGCCGATCTTGATAAGCATTTTAAAGAGGCACCGCTTGAGCAAAACTTACCGGTACTCATGGGGATGTTAGGGGTGTGGAACCATAACTTTTTTGGTTGTCAAACTCATGCTTTATTACCATACAGTCATTATTTACGTGGTTTTCCTGCGTATGTACAACAGATGGACATGGAGTCTAACGGTAAAAGCTGCCAGCTTAATAATGAAATTGTCAGCAGTACTACCGGTCCGGTTATTTGGGGCGCAGAAGGCACGAATGGTCAACATGCTTTTCATCAGTTATTACATCAAGGTACGTCAGTAGTACCGGTTGATTTTATTCAGCCATTAGTTGCTGAACATAATATGAACGGTCACCAAGATATGCTCGTTGCCAATTGTTTTGCACAAAGTAAAACGCTAATGCAAGGTAAAACACATCAACAAGCCTATGATGAACTTGTCGCTTCAGGTATGGAAGAAGCATTAGCCAAAGTGATTGCCAAACATAAAGAAATGCCAGGGAATCGACCATCGAATACCTTGACCTTTGACCGATTAACACCTTACCAACTTGGGACGCTAATTGCTTTATATGAGCATAAAGTCTTTGTTCAAGGGGTTATTTGGAACTTAAATTCCTTCGACCAATGGGGTGTCGAGCTTGGGAAAATATTAGGTGATGATATATTATCTCGCATTGGACAGCCTAATAATACTGAACTTTCAGACAGTTCGACAGAATTACTCCTTGCGCAATACCGAGATGCTAATAAATCATTGATGTAACATTAGGCCTTCTTTAAATACTCAATAATAATTAATAACCGAGTAAGACTATGTATCAATAATAGTTTACTCGGTTTTTTTATTTAATCTGTCGATATCAGGCAGTGTTGTTAAATCTGTTGGCAAATTGAAAAGCCAATTTATTGTTAGTAAATACGTTTATCAAGGGACCAACTAGGGTCCTTGAGTTAAGGCTTCAATGATTCAAATTTTAGTTCGTCTAAAAAAGACTGACCATAATCCATTGCGTCTAAGGTAAATAAACTGGCTAAAGTTTGTCCCAAATCGGCAAAACTATTGCGCTGGCCTAAGTTTATCGAATCGATATGATTGTGATAAGCGATAACTGGCACGAATTCACGCGTATGATCATTGCCTGGCCAAGTAGGATCACAACCGTGATCAGCGGTTAATAGCAGTAAGTCATCATCAGCCATTTGATCTAAAAACTCCGCTAAACGCTCATCGAAATATTCTAACGCTTCGCCAAACCCGACAGGGTCACGTCGATGACCAAAGTCTTGATCAAAATTAACTAGATTGGTAAAAATAATACTCTTATCTGCTGCGGTTTTCATATGTGCGAGCGTTGCATCTAATAACGCAGGTAGTCCGGTTGCTTTGGTTTTGATACTAATACCCTGATGCGCAAAAATATCGGCAATTTTACCGACACTTATCACCGTACCATCGGCTTGCGTTAATTTTTCTAATACGGTGGTCGCTGGAGGTAATACTGAATAATCTCTGCGATTACCTGTTCGCTCAAAATCGGCAGGAATCTCACCAATAAAAGGGCGAGCGATCACACGTCCTATATTTAACGGATCGAGTATTACCCGCACTTGTTGACAATATTTATAAAGATTATCTAAGCCAAAGTGTTGTTCATGGGCGGCAACTTGGAAAACACTGTCGCCTGAGGTGTAACAAATAGGTAAACCTGTTTTTATATGTTGTTCGCCTAAATTAGCGATAATATCGGTACCAGAGGCATGGCAATTTCCTAACATATCAGCATAACCTGTGGCTTGGTTTATTTGTGCCATGAGCTCTGCTGAGAAGCTATTTTTCTTATCAGTAAAGTAAGTCCAATCAAATAAAACCGGCACTCCTGCCATTTCCCAGTGACCACTAGGGGTATCCTTACCAGTACTTATTTCAGCAGCGTAACCATAAGCCCCTTTCGTTGGCTTAACGGGTTCAACACAAAGCGTGCGACCTGACGCTTGTTGACAAGCCTTAACTAAGCCCAGTTTACTTAAATGAGGAAGCTTTAAAGGGCGTCCTTTAATTTCTTGAAATTTTTCAGCTAAATTTGCAAAGGTGTTGGCGTTAACATCACCAAAAGCTTCTGCATCAGGGGCATGACCTAAGCCAAAACCGTCAATGACCAAAATAATTGCTCTCGACATAATTGTTCTCATTTTATAAATTTATTTAAAGCAGGGGATAAAAAGTTAAGGCGACTTTACAGTCGCCTTAATAATGGATTCATCTCAGTTGAGTATCAATAATTAGGTAATGAGTTGATGTATCACAGGTTCAACAATAACTGGCGCTACTGAAATTTCAACCGCACTTAAGTATTGTTTAATCGCTTGAGTTGCTTGAGCGTCATCTTTGGCATGAACAATAGCAATGATGTCACCTTCAGCGACTTTCGTGCCTTTTGGTTTAATATCACTAAAGCCGACACTGTAATCTAAGCTTTGATTATGGTCGACACGACCACCACCCATTTCTACTAATGCCATACCTATAGCACGAGTATCCATAATGCCAATGTAACCAGCTTTTGAGGCAACGATGTTTTTAGTCATATTAGCTTTAGGCAGTAAACTTTCACTGTGGGTTAATAAATTAGCTGGGCCACCCATCGCGGTGATCATTTTGCCAAATATTACAGCGGCTTTACCTGATGTTAATGCTTCTTCGGCTAACGTTGTTGCTTGTTCAATATCACGGGCTATTTTACTGGTTAATAACATTCGAGCAGCAAGGGCTATGGTGACTTCATGCAACCTTGGCTCACGATATTTTCCAGTCAAATAGTCAATAGTTTCTTGTATTTCAAGTGCATTACCCACTGTGGTACCTAGCGGCTGATTCATATCAGTGATTAATGCTTGTGTCGGTGTTCCTGCGCCATTGGCGACTGAGACAATTGAATGAGCTAATGCTTGAGCTGATTCAATATCGGCCATCATCGCGCCATTGCCTACTTTTACATCCATGACTAAAGACTCGAGGCCAGCTGCTAATTTTTTTGATAAAATAGAAGCAGTGATCAATGGGATGGATTCTACTGTGCTCGTTACGTCACGAATTGAATAAAGACGTTTGTCGGCTGGTGCTAAATCTTTGGTTTGTGAAATAATTGCTGTGCCTTGCTCTTTAACTGTTGCTTGGAACTCTGCAAGGCTAGGGCGAACATTAAAACCAGGGATGGCCTCTAATTTATCAACCGTACCACCAGTATGACCTAAACCTTGTCCTGCAATCATTGGCACATTAGCCCCACATGCCGCGACTATTGGTGCTAGCATTAAGCTTACTTTATCACCAACACCACCCGTTGAATGTTTATCTACAATGGGTTTGTTTAATTTATTATGCCAATCAACAACCGTACCCGAGTCACGCATAGCCATGGTTAGATTAACAACTTCATCGGTTGTCATGCCATTAAGCCAAATAGCCATAGCCATAGAGCCAACTTGTGCATCGGTGAAATCACCTGTTTTAAGACCGTCAACAAAGCATTGAATTTCATCTACAGTTAAAGCTTGTTTATTACGTTTTTGACGAATGATATTTTGAGGTAAGTGCATAGTGATCCCTTTAGATAATAATTGAGTTGAAAAGCATTAGGTAACAATTATGTAAACGTCCATGCTTTTTAATTTGTTAATTGGTTGCTAATAGCATAGCTATGTATTGCTTTTATTTAGTATTATAGTTGAGCCATAACTAGCTGTTTAATACATTTAATAGCCATATATTGTGTTTTCCTGACTCATGTGTCAAGATCTAATCGTGTTTTTCTGACCAATTGGTCAGATTATTATACTATGCCCGTTGTTTTACTAAAAGAGTATTGTCATGTCCCTGTTAGAAGCCTTTGGTTATGTTGCAAGTGTGCTAATTGCCTTATCGTTAATGATGTCTAATATCAAACGATTGCGTTGGATAAATTTATTTGGTGCTGCTGCCTTTAGTGTTTACGGGTACTTTATTGATGCCTACCCTGTTTTTATTTTAAACGGTTGGATAGCTTTGGTTGATGTATACTATTTAATCCGTATTTATCAAGAAAAAGATCAATTTGATTTAATTAAATTAAAATCAGTGGAATCATCTTTTTTCAACTTGTTAAAGGAACGTTACGGTAAAGATATCATTGGCTTATGTAAAAACTTTCAGTGGCAGCAACTTGATGATGCCGTGGTATTGTTATTGTTTAGGAACATGAAACCCGTAGGATTATTTGCTTATCGGGAGTTAGATGAGGACGGTAAGGTTGAAGTGCTACTCGACTATATCATTCCCGAAGACCGAGATTTTAAAGCAGCCAAATTTATGTTCTCTGCTGAACAAAATCAACTAAGACAAGAAGGTATTAAACATTTAATCGTCGAGCCATCAGATGATGCTCATGAACTTTACTTGAGACGGGTTGGCTTTACCAAAAAGGCTGATCATTACGAATTATTAATAAATTGAGTGTACTGAAGACTGCAAGCAGATAAATACCGGGTTTAAAAGGGCAAGCAATAAAATCCCGCCATCACCTTAAATGAAGTGGCGGGGTCTTCGCTATTAGCGCGTTAGTTCTTTTTTGAATCTTCTAAATCTTTAATCTGCACGGCTATTTTTTCTGCTTCAGCAGTGATCATCGAATATGACTTTATATCTCCATTTCTTTGCGAAAACATCGCTTGTTCAAGCTTAGCTTCATAGAGTTTATTTAATTTTTTTATCGGGTCTTTTTTAAATATTCCAAACATTTTATTTACCATTGAGTTGGTTACTGTTAGTTATACGTATACAAATCGATTTTAGTTTTTATTATTTACATTTTAATTAAAAACTTATTGTATCGTGCTACGTGTTGCAAAAATTTATTCTCATTATAAGAGGGAAAAATGGAAAAAAATAAATTCAGCTCAGAATGGTCCTTACTCCAAAATCAGTTTGACAGCTATGAGAAACATTCGCTTTATATAAAACTTATTGCCGTAATCGTTTTACTAATAGCCATTATATCGAATGTAATCACGATTCCTATCTTTTTAATCTTAGTCGTTTTATGGCTTCAAGATGCTGTTTGGAAGACATTTCAATCACGTATTGAGACACGGCTTTTACAGCTGGAAAAATATATTTCAGCCGACAGTAGTGAAAATGTATGTCAATTTAACTCTGAATATCATAAAGTTAGCTTATCAGGTCTTGCCTTAATTAAAGAATATGCCTGTCAATCAATTAGGCCTACTGTTGCATTTCCTCATGTAGTATTGATATTCATCTTATGGGTTCAGCATGTGTTGTAGTGAGTTAGCTTATATTGATAAATCACTTATGACTTTAGATAACTATTGTTTTATTCGCGCTAAAATCGCGTTATTTTTTGGATAATTATTATGAACTTAGACAAATCGACTAAACGTATTGATAAAAGAGTTAAGAAAGGATTTCAAGGCTACCCACAAATTTCATTAGCTTATTTTGGTCAGTCAGCTGATTGTGCTACTGAAGTTGTGGTTGGTTTTATTGCCGCTGAAGGTGATGCTCCACAAGAGCAAAAATTTACCAGTAAAGGTGATGCGAGAAAAGATGAAACTATTCAAACAACACTATTAAAAGTTATTGAACGTGCTGATGCAAAAACAGTGGTAGAAGTTGCGGGTGTTACCCTTATTAAATAATATTGCTGGCTAATTACTGTCTGTTAATAGGTCAGTGAATATTGAGTTTAAAAATTAAAGATGACCATAATTTATAGATTTTCTGACGACTATATAAAGCAAGTTCACCAGCTTTATAAAAGTGTATGGTGGGGTAAAGAACGCTCACTCGAAGACACTCAAAATTGTATTCGTGGTTCTCAAATTTGTATTGGTATTCTCGATGTAGACAATGAGCTCATTGGTTTTACGCGAATTCTAAGCGACTTTATCTATAAAGCAATCATCTTTGATGTGATTGTAAGCGCCTCTCATCGCGGTAATGGTATCGGTCAGCAATTGATGAGCCTGGTTAAAAACCATGATAAATTAGTCAAAGTAAAACATTTTGAATTATATTGCTTACCTGAACTGGAGAGCTTTTATAAAAATCTTGGTTTTTCAACGGATGTCGGTGGTATAAAATTAATGCGCTGCAGCAACCGTTAATTTTTATATAAAAGCCTAGCCATGCTTTAGTTGAACTACGGGCAATGCTATTAAGCTATTATTTCTAAAAAAGATCGACTTAGCCTGTTGATTTATTATTACAGATAGGATTTAATCCACATGTCGGTTATTAGAATAAATACTCAAATTGTATGTTTTTAATAATCAACCAGAAGAGGAGCAGTAGCTAGGTAGATAACACGAAGAACCACCATTCTTTTGACTGTTATTGAGGGAGACTATTGCCGAGAGTAATTAGCGAGTGGCGTTATTTATTCGGTTACTAGGGCTGAATCCCTAGGATTGTCACCTCTAGTTAGTATGTTAAGTGCTAATTAGATTATGGTGGAGAGCTTCTGGCTGAAAAGTTTAGTTTATCTTACCAAGAACACTTCTTAATTCAGCCATGCTCTTCCTTGAAGTTTATAAAGTTACCCTATAATTATTACTGGGGGCTTAATTAGGGAGACCTTAGATGTCATTATTACCTTTTACTGTTGCAAAATTTGGCGGCACAAGTCTAGCTGATCATCAAGCGATGTTACGATGCGCTCAGATCATTAAAAACGATGCAAGTAACAAAGTTGTTGTCGTATCTGCAAGTTCAGGCGTTACTAATTTACTGGTTCGTTTAAGTCAAAAAGATGTATCTCAGCATGAACAATTAACAATCATTAGCAGTATTCGCGCTATCCAATTTAATATTACCCAACATTTAGCTGAAGAAACACAGCTAAACTTTCAAATTGATCAACTGCTAAATGAGTTAAGCGAGTTCTCTAACGCGCAATCACTTAATTATTGCCCACGCATAGCCGATGCAATTTTGTCATTTGGTGAACAAATGAGTTCATGTATCTTTGCACAAGTCCTTAAATCTGTTGGTGTTAATGGCGAAATGTTTGATGTTCGCCAAGTCATGAAAACCAACGCATTATACGGTAAAGCCGTTGTTAACCTTGAGATGCTCGCTAAGAACGCACAGCAATTTCTTATGCCTTTGCTGGTTGATAAAGTTATCGTTACCCAAGGTTTCATTGGTCAAGATGAGGACGGTCATACGACAACCCTAGGCCGTGGCGGATCTGATTACAGTGCCGCGCTTTTAGCCGAAGCGTTACATGCCGATAATCTTTCTATTTGGACTGATGTTGTCGGTATTTTTACCACAGACCCACGTATTACCGAGCATGCCCGTGCTATTAAAGAAATCAGTTTTGGCGAAGCGGCTGAAATGGCGACCTTTGGCGCAAAAATTCTTCATCCGGCAACACTCATTCCTGCGATGAGAAAGAATATTCCGGTTTTTGTTGGTTCAAGTAAGGAACCAGAGAAGGGGGGTACACGCATTCAACAGTTTGTTGAATCGAGCCCAATATACCGCTCAATAGCCTTACGTAGAGAGCAAACATTAGTAACGGTAAAGAGTCCTGCTATGCTACATGCTAGTGGTTTTCTTGCACAAGTCTTTGGTATTTTAGCCAAACATGAACTGAGTGTTGATTTAATTACCACCAGTGAAATCAGTATTGCGCTAACCTTCGATAACCCTACGGGTTCGACGCAAGCGCTTTTAAACTCAACCGTTGTTGAAGAATTAGAACAGCTTTGTGAAGTGACCGTAGAGCACGGTTTATCGTTAATAGCGGTTATAGGAAATAAAATGCATCGCAGTAATGGCGTTGGTACCAGTATTTTTGAAACTATCTCAGGGATAAACGTGCGGATGATTTGTCATGGCGCCAGTGAACATAACTTATGTTTCTTAGTCGACGAGAAACAAGCAAATGAAACCGTTGAAAAGCTACACAATGCCTTATTTTCATAAGCTTTAAGCGTATTATTTCTTTGGTCAGTACAGAAAAAAGATAAAACACCTTGCCGTGTTTTATCTTTTATTTATCACGATTCGTAACTTAACGGATCGGTAACATTATTATCACTGAAAGCTTCTAAACGCTCTTGGCAGGCACCACATTTTCCACAGGCTTTTTCACGGCCGTTATAACACGTCCAAGTATTATCATAGCTTAAGCCCATTTTTAATCCATCGGTTAAAATATCACTTTTAGTAACCGTTAAATAAGGGCTAAATATTTCTACTGACTCGTAGTTAGCTATTTTACACACCTCATTCATTTTCATTACAAATTCGGGACGACAATCAGGATATATTGCATGGTCTCCTGAATGTGCGCCGTAATAAACTTGGCTAGCCCCCACTGAAACGGCATAACCGACCGCAAGTGATAACAAAATCATGTTACGGTTAGGTACAACCGTTGATTTCATACTTTCAGCTTCGTAATGACCTTCAGGAATATCAATATTGTCGGTTAATGAAGAACCAGCAAGTAATTGATTAATAGATGATATATCGATAATTTTATGGTTTACATCAAGTGATTGACAAACCGTACTGGCAAATTCAATTTCTTTGACATGACGCTGTCCGTAATCAAAGGTTAATGCGAACACTTCTTTGCCATCATGCAAGGCGCGATTAAGAACAGTGAATGAGTCCATGCCACCAGAATAAATAACAACAACTTTGTTTGTCATTTCTAAAGTCTCTTAGGGTATAATTAATATCGCGCATTTTACTTCAATTTACACCAGCAATAAACAGGCAAAAACCCCGATGACCGTAAAATACAAAATTAATGAATTATTTGAAACTATTCAAGGAGAGGGCGCTTTTACCGGTCAACCTTCAATTTTTATCCGTTTACAAGGTTGCCCCGTTGCTTGCTCGTGGTGTGATACTAAGCATACTTGGGCAATAAACCTTGAAGATGAAGTAACACCGAATGCTATGTTAACAAAAGAAGCTGAATCTCAAACGTGGTCAGCGCTTACGGTTAAAGATATTTTAGCGATGATAACGGCAGAAGGTTATCAAGCCAAACACATTGTTATCACAGGCGGTGAGCCAGCGATGGTTGATTTACTCCCTCTGTGCCAAGCACTTGAAACCAATGGTTTTAGTTGTCAATTAGAAACATCGGGTACTTTTGAAATACAGGTGACGGATAAGTGCTGGGTGACTGTTTCACCCAAAGTAAACATGAAGGGTGGCTACAAAATATTAAACTCAGCGATGTTACGTGCCAATGAAATTAAACATCCAGTGGCGACTGAGCAGCATATAGACGACTTAAAAGCGTTATTAGCCGAACATAATATTGTTAACACCCAAGTTTATTTGCAACCGATCAGCCAAAAAGAACGGGCAACAGCGTTAGCAATAAAAAGCTGTATTGAAAATAATTGGCGTTTATCCGTTCAAGTACATAAATATTTAGGTATAGAGTAAATAATTACTTTACCTGCAATGGCAAGGTAATCGACACCGTGACACCTTGCGGATTATGATGATTACTTGCCACGATATGCCCCTGATGAAATTCACAAATCAAGCGGGCAATATATAAGCCTAAGCCCAAATGAGGAGTCTTATCTTCTTTCATTTGCGGTGTTTCACGCATTGAAACCATAGAATCAAAAAGTCGCTCTTCCATCGTGTCGGGTAATAACGTGCCGTTATTGCTAACGTGAATGGTGATGTCTTTGTTTTTCAACGCTGTCGTTATGAAAAGTTTATTATCATCACTAAACTCTACGGCATTAGTGACAACCTTATCTAATAATTGCGCTATATGCTCAGGCGATCCCGCCAACATTACTTTTTTATCTGAGGCCAAATACTCAATAGTAAAGTTAGGGTATATCTGCTGATATCCTTGTACACAACCATTAAGCACATCAAAGAGATTAAAACTGACCTTGTCAGTTTGATTGAGCATTTGTTCAAGACGAGTCGCTTCACTCATATTGGTTAATATATTGTTTAAGCGATTAATACCACTTTGGGCACGGTCAATGTAAGCGGAACTTTTCTCAGGTAAGGCTTGTAAAGACAAATTTTCTAAGGATGTTCTAACAATCGCTATCGGGGTGCGGAGTTCATGTGAGAGTCGTGACGACATATTTTCTAAGTAATGATTGTACTGGCTTAAACGATTTACTGCCGTAGAAAAACTGCGAGAGAGGTCGCCAATTTCATCATTGGCTGTTGATACTTGCATACTCTCGGCTATCTCGTTATTGATTCGACCGTGTTCATCAATAGCAATTTCTGCCTGATTACGCAGTTGGCGAATGCGATTTGAAATACGTGACGCAAAAAAGAAAAAAGCGAAAGCACCCAATAACATAATCGCTAAAATTGACGTAAACAATTTCTCTAAGGCTTTATTTCGTACACTGAGAATGCCATTGGTTGTTTCTTCAACAATGACCGCACCGTTGACCTTATCACTGATATAAATAGGGTATGCAGCTGATATGATTACCGCTTTTTTATCTGTGGTTAATCGCCATTGAGATTTTGGCATACCCGCAAGTGCGGCTTCAATATGTTCACCCGTTAGGTTTTGCGTGTCGTAAAGACGGTCAATAAAATCATCTTGAGGTTTGTTGAGCAAATGTTGAAATAACGGTTGTAAGTATTTTTGTGTCCAAGCATACCAAGAGCCATCGTTATCAGAGTTATTGATGTTTTTTTGCCATAAGCCACTGGCTTTTTTTATGTCGCCACTTTTTGCTAGTACGCGATGATGTTGATCAACCACCCAAATACGTGACTGTGTGTAACTCATGCCCTTTACTATGCGTTCAATTTCAGGTGACGGCACCAAAATGGTGCCTAAGGTTGCTGCGCTACTTGGATCTGCACTGCCTATTATTGTTGTGGCTGCACTCAATGGCGTATCAACATCATGAATGGCAAAGGCTAAGCGGTCACTGATTTTAGTTAAAGGGATGCGAAGTTCAATATTATAACCTTGCTCGGTATCGCGCCATTGGCCCTGAATGAAGCTAACGGGTCTTGGAAATTGAAGCCGTTCATTACTTTCAAGGTCATTAATGCGATAGGCAGCAAGCCACCCCTGATTTTTATTACTGACGATAAAACGTTGGAAATTGCCATTAATATCGTTGAATGATAATTCCAGATGATCATTTTTGTTGATGGCTCGAGCATTTTCATCACGATAAATAACCGTATCGTCGATCACCTGAATAAAAAAGTATAAGTATTTATCATATTTTCCAACAGCGGCACTGAAATGATTAGTGAGCTTATCAACGCTTAATTGCTGACCAAGCTGGTTATTAACCCCATAGTAGTGGGACTTTTCTTGAAAACTTGGCCAGTCGTTGGGTAAACCGTCGAGATTTATCGCTTGAGATAATTGATAACCGTAAAGGTCTTTACCTTTTTCAACATCGGGTAAAAAACTGGCTTGGTTATTAAAAAGGTTAGGGCGTTCATGCAACGAAGTCGCGAGGGCTCTTGCTGTTCCTATGATTGTTTGTTCTTGACCAAAGCGTAAATACTTTTCCATTTCCCATACGTATTGATAACCAAACCAGGGAATGGCAAAGAGAAAACTAGACAGGAGTAGAAGCTTAGTTCGTAAGCCGAAACGAAAATTGAGCTTATTTTTCATCTTTGTTCCAACGATAGCCCATGCCATAAACTGTTTCTATGCAGTTAAAGTCTTTATCTATTTGGTTAAATTTTTTACGAATGCGTTTTACATGGGAAGTAATGGTACTGTCGTCGACATAGATGTTGGAGTCTTTCATCAGTTGTTGACGGTTCTTAACATGTCCGGGGTTTTTAGCTAAGGCAAAGACCATCCAAAATTCGGTGATCGTTAAATCAACACTTTGTTGCTGCCAAATAATGCTCATTCGTTGATTGTCGATAGTTAGCGGCCCTAATGTGAGTAAACTACTTTCAGCAGTTGGCTGTTTTAGTGCTTCTTGGCGACGAAAGAGGGCTGCAATGCGCGCTGATAAATGTGGCAGGCTAATATCTTTAGTTAAATAATCGTCAGCGCCAATACGTAATCCTGACACCGTATCAACATCATTATCACGCGCAGTTAAAAAAATAATAGGCAAGGTCGTTGATATATTCCTAAGCCATTGGCATAGGGTAAAACCGCCGTCATATTCTTGCTCTAAGCCAATATCTAATATCACAAGGTGAGGCAAACTTATTGCAAAGGCCTTACAGGCGTTTTCTCTATTAGCAAAGGTCTGCACTTGATAACCTTGAACGCGCAGCACATCCGCATAGTTTTCTCTTATAGCGGCTTCATCTTCGACTATGGCAATTCGTTTTAACACTCTATACGACTCTATTGGTTAACTTATTTTAAGGCACTATATAAGAGTTTTTTTATAAATGCGCGCAATTGTTGTAATTGCCACATTGTTGCCACATTTGCTCATTACTTTGCCTTTTTTGTGTCGTTTCAAAGCCTATTTTTCTTGTTTTAATTACCTCGTCAACAAAAAACACCTTAATCATTTAGGAATTAACATGAAAAAAATTAACAGTAAATTAAACCCAGCGAAACTTTTCTTAATCACAGCGCTTATTGCTGCACCGACATTAAGTCATTCCGCATACGCCTTTGAAAAGTCAAACTTAACAGCAAGCGATTCGGTTGAACTTAGTGACAGAGATAAAGAAAGTATTGGCTTAGGTAGCGGCATGATCATTGGCGCGATATTTGGTGGTCCTATTGGCGCTATTTTAGTGGGAGCGACCGGTACACTTATTGCGAAAACACAAAACGATAAAGAAAATTTGAGTGAACTACAGGCGTCATTGAAAAAGCAAGAGCATGATTATTTGCAGGCTGCAAACGAGTTCCGCCGCAATTTACAACGCTCTGAACAAAATCATCAATTAGAATTATCGGTTTTAGAACAAAACTTTGATAAAAAACACCAAAATGCCAGTCAACTACAAGCTGAAAATTTACTGATGAGTTTACAATTTTCAACTGGCTCTAGTGACTTACAGCCGCACTATAAAAGTCAAATCGTTGCTTTGGCAGAAATGTTACAACAATCGCCAAAACTCTTTATCGATTTATCGGGTTATACCGATAAACAAGGTAATAAAAAATCAAACCAAGCGCTGTCTATTGCTCGTGTTAACACCGTTAAAAATGCCTTAATTGACCAAGGCGTTAAAGCAGAACGCATTAAACTGTTTGCTTTTGGTGAGCAAGCGCCGGTAGTGGCTAACACTCAACAAGAAGTCAGTTTTTATGACCGACGTGTGGTAATAAAGCTGCACAGTAACACCGAGCAAGTGGCTAATAATTATTAAGTGTTGGTATAAGTGAAGGTAAAGGTGTGTTCAATCATTTATTTAAATAAGATAAGGAGGTGAAACAGCAAATAATGAAATAGTTTACTAATTAAAGAATAAATTAAAAACCAAGGACACTCCCATAGCGCCTTGGTTTTTCTTTATCTGTGCAAAAAATACTAAACCTTCAGCTACCTGACCTGATAAATTGCAAAGCTTAACGGGGGAACGGTTAATGTTCCATCGACAAACTCATCACTTTTAAAGGCTGGGTATATTTTTTTGCCATTTTTGAGGGTAAAGCCTAACGCGACAGACTTTTCTGTTTTTGCTGTATTAAAGACAATAATGATTTCTTCTTCGTCTTTTAATGTACGAGATACCGCAAAAACCCCCGGCTTATTATCAGCATTTATGAATTTTTGTTCGCCAAACCTAAGTGCTGGGTATTGATAATAGATATCTGCATACTCAGCAAATGTCTTATAAAATAGATGATTTTCATCAAAGTTGTCATCAGCGGTCGTTTTAATATTTGCGAGTAAATCATCATCGTTGTAGCTGTCTACCAAGGAAGGCATCATGTCTTGGCGAGAGTCTTTATCTCCGCCATCACCAACAAAACCTTGCTCGTCGCCATAATAGACAATTGGCACGCCACGCAGAAAGTAAACCATCGCATGGGCTAGCAAGGTGCGTTGAATAATTTCTGCTTCGCTATAGTTGAAATCACTACTTTTCAACATGCCAGAAAAACGTCCCATGTCATGGTTACCGGTAAAGTTAAGCAACTGATTGGCATTACTGTCACTGTCATTATAGTAAGCATCATTCTCGAACACCTCAACGAGTTTATGTGTTCCTTGCTGTTTAATAAGGGTGTCTTGTAAAGCAAACTGTAAGGAAAAATCAAGTACAGACTGCATTTTACCTACTGTGGTATAAGCACTTAATTCTTTAACATCGCCACTATATACTTCACCAAACATAAAAAATTCTGGAATACCTATCGCTTTTGCGTGGTCAACAAGCGCAGGGGCAAAATCTGCCCAAAACTCTATATTGACGTGCTTTACGGTATCAATTCTAAAACCATCAGGTTTAAATTCACTGATGACATTTTTGAATATTTCGGTCATGCCTGTAACCACTTCAGGTGAATTAGTATCAATATCATCTAAGCCACTAAAGTCGCCATATATCGAGTTTTCGCCTTCATAGGTTGTATCTCCTTGGTTGTGATAATATTTTTTATCATTTAACCAAGCGGGTGATTTAAGGTTTTCTTGGCCTTTAGGAATAACGGCTTGATAAGTATCACCCGCTGCCACTTGAGCAAGTGTTTTATATAAACAGCCATCATTTTCTTTCATCAAATACTGTAAGCCATCTTCGCCGTGACATTCAACATACTTAATAACGTCAGCGGTGTGGTTAGTAATAATGTCAAAAAATACTTTTATATTCTCTTTATGTGCAGCGTTAATGAAACGTTTTAAATCTTCATTACTGCCCAAATGTGGGTCAATTTCATTAAAGTCTAAGATCCAGTAACCATGATAACCCGAAGAATCACCTTGCATGGCCTGATTACGCATAATAGGTGTTAACCAAATAGCGCTAATCCCCATACCTTTCAAATAAGGCAGTTTAGCCTGCAAACCTTGAATGTCACCGCCGTGATACATGCCTTTGTCGGCTTTATCAAAACCACCAGCAGATATTATGTCGGTCTTAGAACCTTGGTCATTATCGGTGTTGCCATTATAAAAACGGTCGGGCATAACAAAGTAAAAAACTTCATCTTGTATATTTCTATTTAAATAAGGAGCTAAATCGTCAGCATTTTTAAGTGGTAAGGCTTTTGCCTCACTTAAGCTGGCTGATTTTTCTATGTGAATTGGCTTAGTTTCATTACAAGCGCTAAGAAATAGGCCACTTAAGATAAGTAGCGCAATCTTTGATTTTTTTAATGTGAATGTACTATTTGTTATTATCATTATATTCTCATCCATTATTGTGTTCATTAAAATCGACATTATGACTAATATTAGCTTTTTGGTCTGGCTTTTTGCATCGCTTGTGCAAGCAATTTAACAGAATCTTTTTGCCAAAACTCAGTCATAGTTACCGGTAATTTTTGACGCCAGTTAGGGTGTTCATCGATAGTGCCGGGAATGTTAACTTGTTCAACAATCTCTAAGGTGTCTTCTAATGGAATAAGTTGGATATGGCTGTGTGCTTTCGCCATATATTTCTGGACGGCAATTGATAATTCAGTATTAATTATTGCCGGACTTTGTTGCGGCGCTTTTGTTACATCGATAACGTCTAAGTCTGCTAATGCTGCAACTAACAAGCTACGGTCTTGTATACGAGCTTGGCGTTCTTGTTGGCCCATTTCGTCTGATGGATATAGATTCAATGCTTGTCGCCAATGTAAATCACGTCCAGTCCACCAACCGGTAAGGGTAGGTAAATCGTGTGTTGACACTGTTACCATAGATTGGGCTGGATACAACTCCGGGCGTTTAAATAAACCCGACTCCCAACGCTCAAAAAATAGCACCTTGTATGATAGTAAACCTGCGGCGGCCATTATTTCACTAAAGCCATCGGGCACCGTGCCTAAGTCTTCGCCGATAACCACACAGTCATTACGACGAGATTCAAGGGCAATAATGCGCAATATATCTTTAAATGGAAAGGTAATATAAACACCTTGATCGGCTTTCATGCCCGGCGCTACCCAATATTGACGCATTAAACCTAAAATATGATCAATACGTAAAGCACCTGCATATTGCATATTACTGCGCAGTGCCTTTATTAAGGGTAAATATCCTTGTTGCTGCAGTGCTACTGGGTTAATCGGCGTTAGCCCCCAATCTTGCCCTAAGGTATTCATAGCATCGGGTGGAGCACCAACCGCTGCACCAGACACATAAACATCTTTATCAGACCAAACATCAACGCCCGAGCCGTCACAACCAACCGCAAGGTCTAGATATAAACCAATCGGCATGCCAGCTTGTTCTGTTAATGCGGCAACATCAGTTAACTGGCGATGAGCTAGCCATTGCAAAAAAGCAAAGTAATCAAGACGTTTAGCATGCTGTTGTTGAAAAGCAGCGACTTGTGCTGAATGTGGTGATTGAAACTCACTCGGCCACATTTTCCAACCATAAGCATTAGAATTAATCATTCTAAAATACTCATATAAGGCGTCAAAGGTGGTTAACAGTAATAAATCATCGCCTTGCTCGGCTTTAAAGTCGCTGAACTCTTGGTAGGTCGCGCTTACATTCTGGTCATTATTCGCTTGAATGAAGTCTTCAAAGAGTAATTCAATAATTTCAAATTTAACATCAGCAACGCCAGGGTAATCGATAAGTTCAGTGTTACGGACGAAGTTAACTTTTGCTTGAAATTCATCACTGTTAAAGCGAAGTTGAGCGGCCTTGCAGCTGGAAAAGTTAGGTACCTGGGTAACATCAATATACAAACTATTGAGAAAACAACGGCTGGTCGGGGAATAAGGGCTGCGATGTGCGGGATTATTTTGATACAAGGGATGCAACGGATTTAAACCTATGGCGGCAGCGCCTTGCTCGGCAGAATTTTTAACCAGTGTTTTTAAATCACCAAAATCGCCCATTCCCCAATTACTTTCACTTTTGAGTGAATATAACTGCGCAGCATATCCCCACATTTTTTCTGGTGAGGCTTCCTGTGGGCTATAACAAGTTTTAGGCGCAAAAATCAAATGACAACTTGCTGTTTGTTGGCCATAACTCAGCTTAAGCTTATGATAACCTTGCGATAACAAAGGGAGTGTTAAGGCAAGCTTTCGATATTCTTTATCGGCAAGCTGATTTTTTTCTTGGAAAATTAACTCGCTAACCAACACTTCACCCGTTAAGATTTCGCTTTGCTCAGTAGTTATCTGCCAAGTAACTTTTAAACTTTCATCTACCGGTAGGCTAATAATAATAGTGTGACTGTGTTCTTCAAGCTTAGCAATATGGACGCCAGGCAACATTTTACGCCAGCTATCTTCTTGTAAGGCGGTAATACTGTTATTGATAGTATGGTTATTAGACAGGTCATAACCCATAGCACAAAGTAGGCTATGCCTAGCACTTTCGTTTGCCGGAACTTGGTGCCCATAACTATCAGTGTAACTTCTGTGAAAGCCAACTAGGTCGGCAAGTTTTTCTATCAAATTCATAAGTTTAATACTCTATTCTTTTTGAGTGGCTAAAGGAATACTTTTGCCAATGCTTGTGGTGATTTTGTTATCTACGATTCAACTACTTAACGCAGAACCGTATTGCTATTTGTCTTTTGGGCTATGTAAATACCGCAATACCACACAGCTATGTTCAGCAATAGTAATAGCGGGGTGTCTAATGTTTTTTGGCGATTTTTTGTCAGCGTAACTGTATTCTTGATTATCAACAGCGGTATCAATGAGCACTTGCCAGTAACCGTTAAGTACTGGCAATAAGAAGTTGATACTGCGCTGATGAGCATTAAAAATAATCTGTAGGGCATCGTCTTGCTGATGTTCAGGAGTAGATGAGCGTTCGGTATTGGCTAACATCATTGCAAAGCACTTGATGGATTGATCATGCCAATTGTCTTTAGTCATCGCTTTACCGTGACAATTTAACCAACTGATATCAGCTAAACCGGTATGTTCACTTACTTTTACACCGTGTTGATAATGTGTTCTGTTTAATAGCGGATGTGCTTTTCGCAGTGCAATTAATTTTTTAACAAAATCTGATTCTTGCTGTGCTTGTGGGCTTTGCCAATCTAGCCACGATATTTCATTATCTTGGCAGTAAGCATTATTGTTACCGCGCTGGCTATTATTGAGTTCATCGCCACTGAGTAACATCGGCGTGCCTTGAGCAATAAAGAGGGTGGTCAGTAAATTGCGTTTTTGCTGGCGGCGTAAAAGACTAATTCTACAATTGTCGGTTGGCCCTTCAGTCCCTAAATTATTACTAAAGTTACTGTTATGGCCGTCATGGTTTTGTTCGCCGTTCGCCTTGTTTTGCTTGTTATTGAAGCTCACTAAATCGGTTAAGGTAAAACCATCATGTGAAGTAATAAAATTAACACTGGCACTAGGTCGACGACTGGGCTGTTCAAAAATGTCACTTGAGCCGTGCAAACGTTTAGCAAACTCTGCAACTAAGCCTTGTTCACCTCGCCAGAAGCGTCGACAAGAGTCACGAAAACGATCGTTTAGCTCTAACCAGCTATTGGGAAAACGGCCTAGTTGATAGCCGCCATGACCGACATCCCAAGGTTCGGCAATAAGTTTAACTCTTGATAAGATAGGATCTTGTCTTATACTGGTAAAAAAGTGATTGTTGGCTTTAAAATCAGGTGCATCGCGCCCTAGTACTGGCGCTAAGTCGAAACGAAAACCGTCAACGCCCATGATTTCTACCCAGTAGCGCAAACTGTCAGTGATCAGTTGAATAACACGAGGGTGCTGCACATTAATGGTATTGCCGCACCCTGAAAAATTCTCATAATAGCGTTTGTCAGCTGGGTGTAAACGATAATAACTAGCATTGTCTATGCCTTTAAAGCTCAGCGTTTGACCAAGTTCATCACCTTCTGCCGTATGGTTATAAACCACATCAAGAATAACTTCGATACCTGCTTCATGGTAAGTTTCAACCATAGAACGAAACTCGCCAACCTCACCTGAGTGGCAGTAAGCGGCGTGCGGAACAAAAAATGAAATGGTGTTATAGCCCCAGTAATTAGTTAACCCTTTGTCTTGGACAAAGTCCTCATTAATAAACTGTTGCACGGGTAGCAGTTCAATACTGGTTACCCCTAAAGACTTTAAATACTGGCAAACCTTTTTATTAGCAAGACCCGCGAATGTTCCGCGTAGCTCAATGGGTACATCGGGATTTTGTTGGGTAAAGCCTTTAACATGTAATTCATAAAGAATGGTGTCACGGCGACGAACTTGTGGATGCGTTTGACTAAACAGTAATGGTGAAACAACCACACACTTTGGCATAGTCGCCGAATTATCCCGATTATCAACGGTTAAATCTTTTTGGGTGCTTTTTAGATCATAACTAAAATTAAGGTCGCTGCGGATAAAGCTACCGTGCAATTTTTTAGCATAGGGGTCTAACAATAATTTATTAGCATTAAAACGATGGCCATTATGAGGTTCAAAAGGACCATGTACGCGGTAGCCATATAAACAACCTTCTGCGATCCCTTCAACGAAACCATGCCAAACATCATCGGTAAACTCAGGTAATTCAATGCGCTGTAGTTCATATTTACCGTCACCTGAAAATAGACAAAGCTCTACTTTTGTTGCATGTGCAGAAAATAGGGCAAAGTTACAGCCCAGACCACTTTTAGCCAGTGAAGCACCCATCGGATACGAACGCCCCGAAGTTACTTTGTATGCAGTGTTAATTGCGCAAGTTGTCATTATTTACCCTCAAGTGGTAAACGTACATCTTTGAGGATAAACATCGCTGTCGCTAACGGGGGTACAGTAATGTCTATATAGTGTTGCTGACCTTGCCAGGCCAATTCTACACTCGGTAAAATACCTAGGTTCAAGGTGTTACTGCCGCCATAAATTTCAGCGTCCGAGTTAAGTAATTCGACGTACTCTCCCGATTTTGGTACCCCTAATTTAACGTTATGATGGGTTTGTGAGGTAAAGTTACATACCACGACAACCGCATTCTCTTGGGCGTCATTGCCAAAACGAATAAAGCTGTAAATTGATTGTTCGCTGTTTTGATGATCTAACCAACTAAAACCCTCGCTTTGGCAATCTTTTTCATAGAGTGCTGGCGTGTTGCAATAAACCTTATTTAACGCTTTAATCAGTCGCTGTACGCCACTGTGCCAGTGAACGTCAAGTTGATGCCAATCAAGTTCGTGGTCATGATCCCATTCTTTACCTTGGGCAAATTCACAGCCCATAAATAGTAGCTTTTTACCGGGATGTGCCCACATAAAACTGTAATAAGCGCGTATATTGGCAAACTGTTGCCAAGCATCATCGCCAGGCATCTTTTGTAAAATAGAGCCTTTACCATGAACGACTTCGTCATGACTAAGTGGCAGAATAAAGTTTTCATCAAAGGCATAAACTAGGCTAAAGCTAAGTTCGTTATGGTGATGGCAACGATGCACAGATTCACGCTGCATGTATTGTAAACTGTCGTTCATCCAGCCCATATTCCATTTATAACCAAAGCCTAAACCGCCATCATGGGTCGCGCGAGAAACACCCGGCCATGACGTAGACTCTTCGGCAACAGAAAATGTACCAGGGTATTGTTGATAGAGTTCTTCGTTAAAGCGTTTTAAAAAGTCGACAGCGGCTAAGTTTTCTCTGCCTCCGTGGATGTTAGGGATCCATTCATTTTCTTTGCGGCTGTAGTCGAGATAAAGCATCGAGGCAACTGCGTCAACGCGAATGCCATCAACATGGTATTTATCTAACCAATGCAGGGCACTTGCTCGCAAAAAATTAGCAACTTCAACACGCTCGTAATTATAAATATGGGTATTCCAGTCGGGGTGATATCCCTGTCTGGGGTCTTCATGCTCAAAAAGATGAGTACCATCGAAGGTCGCTAAACCGTGATCATCACTTGGAAAATGTCCCGGTACCCAATCAATCAATAAGCCTAAATTGGCTTGATGACAGGCATCAACAAAATACTGAAAGTCAGCTTCATTACCAAACCGAGCTGTTGGTGCAAATAAGCCAACCGGTTGATATCCCCATGAACCATCGAATGGAAATTCACTGACCGGCATTAGCTGAATATGGGTAAAACCCATTGATAAAGTGTAAGGAATAAGCTGGTCAGCTATCTGACGGTAATTTAAAAATTCGTTATTTTTATCTCGGCGCCAAGAGCCTAAATGGACTTCGTAAATTGAAATTGCAGCGTTTCTACTGTTACGTTTTTCACGTTTGGCTAACCAATCTTGGTCTTGCCAAAGGTAATTGTCTTTTGCACTGATAATTGACGCTGTGTCAGGTCGGTATTGGGCTTGGTTGCCATAAGGGTCGGCTTTAAATGGTAACGTGTTACCGTTTTTGTCTTTAATCGCATACTTATATTGTTGCCCAACTGACGCTTGTGGGATAAATATATTCCAATAGCCACTAGCGACATCGCCCAAGGTGATATTTTGCATGGCATGGCTACGTTCATCCCAGTGATTAAAGTCACCAAGCAAAGAAACATGACTGGCATTAGGTGCCCAAACAGCAAACGAAACACCCTGAATTTTTTGGCCATTAAGGGTTTTATTTTGCAGATGAGCGCCTAATTTCTCGTAAGGTTTTTGATGATTACCTTGTTGCAGCAAGTAAATATCAAGCTCCCCTAAGGTAGCTGAAAACTGATAGGGATCGTCAATTAACCATGATGCGTTTGCAGAGGTCAGCTTGAGTTTATAAGTGAATAATTTTTTACGACGTAGCTTAAGTGAGTAAAGTCCACTGTGATGAACTTTCACCAACTTACCTAATGATTTTATCTGTTCATTACTATTAAGTTGCGCTGATTTTTTATTAGGGGCTAAGGCCATTATCTCAACAGCGTCAATATCGTTAAGGTGAGGAAAATAGCAAGTGATCCGTAAATAACGAGTGTTTTGGTCAGCATTTAACCCTAAAACCTCGT
Organism: Colwellia sp. BRX8-4; assembly: GCF_014077345.1. Classification (NCBI taxonomy): domain Bacteria; kingdom Pseudomonadati; phylum Pseudomonadota; class Gammaproteobacteria; order Alteromonadales; family Colwelliaceae; genus Colwellia; species Colwellia sp. BRX8-4. Next base: position 6,019 of record NZ_JACGVS010000012.1, on the reverse strand, counting down.
AAGGTGTCTTATGGCAAGCGCTGACTAAAGCTTTGATGTCATTTACAGATAAACTCATATATTTTCCTCAGTTTTCTTAATAATTAATGCTTAAGCGCTCGGTGTTAAAAACCAAATGTTTTTCACATAGTCTTCAATCGAGCGATCAGAATTAAATTTACCCATCAACGCCGTATTTAAAATGGCCATTTTTGCCCAACGTTTTTTGTCTTGATAAGCGACACCTAAGTCTTGTTGAGCGTCACTGTAGCTTTCAAAATCAGCCAGCACTTTGTATGGATCGCCACCTTCAAGGAAACTTTGTTTAATCGAAGATAATTCTCCCATATGGCCTGGCGTAAAGTAGTCCGTGTCTAACCAGTCTAAACAGGCTTTGATTTCATTATTCGTTTCATAAAAGTGATAAGGGTTGTAGCCTTTGTTATCTAGGGCTTTAACTTCATCAACGGTTAAGCCAAAGATGAAAATATTGTCGTCGCCAACTTCTTCAGCTATTTCAATGTTTGCGCCATCTAAAGTCCCAATGGTTACGGCACCGTTGAGGGCGAGCTTCATATTGCCAGTACCAGAGGCTTCTTTACCTGCTGTTGATATTTGCTCTGAAACATCGGCTGCCGGAATTATTTTTTCGGCTAAACTGACCCGATAGTTAGGTAAAAACACCACTTTTAATTTGTCTTGAATGCGGGTGTCATTATTGATTTTTTCAGCAATTTTATTGGTTGCGTAAATAATTTCTTTGGCTAACTGATAGCCCGGCGCTGCTTTTGCACCAAAGATAAATACGCGTGGTTGCATAGGTAAGTCAGGATCAGCCAATAAACGGCGGTATAGCGCTAAGATATGCAATAAATTAAGGTGCTGGCGTTTGTATTCATGAAGTCGTTTAATTTGGACATCAAAGATGGCCTCTGGGCTGACATCTATACCGGTTAAGGTTTTAATTTCAGTGGTTAATGCCACTTTGTTTTGATGTTTAATTGCCATGAATTTCTTTTGGAAACTGGCATTATCAGCAAGGGTTGATAATGAAGATAAGCTGTTTAAGTTTTTAGCCCAGTCATCGTCAACGTGCTTTGATAGTAATTCAGACAGTAATGGGTTACATGATTTCAACCAACGTCTTGGGGTAATACCATTAGTTACATTGGTTAATTTCTCTGGCCAAAGTTGGTTGAATTCTGGGAATAGATCTTTTTTTACTAAGTCTGAATGGATTTGAGCAACACCGTTAACTTTATGTGAAGTAATGACACATAAATGTGCCATACGGACTTTACGTTGTTCACCTTCTTCAATAATTGAAAGGCGAGCGCGCATTGCCTCGTTGTTTGGCCACATCGCATTCACTTCATCATTCAAAAATGCTTCGTTGATACGATATAAAATAGTTAAATGGCGTGGTAGTACACGTTCAAATAATGAAACAGACCATTTTTCTAACGCTTCAGGTAACAGGGTATGGTTAGTATAAGAAAATACTTTACCGGCTAATTGCCAGGCGTTTTGCCATGAGAAGTCATACTCATCAAGTAATACGCGCATTAACTCTAAAATGGCAATGGTAGGGTGGGTATCGTTGAGTTGGATCGCTACTTTTTCAGCAAAGTTTGTACTACTTCCTTGGGTAAGTGGACCAAATTGCAGCTGATAACGACTAATAATGTCTTTAATTGAACAAGCACAGAAAAAGTACTGTTGAATAAAGCGTAATTCATTACCCGCATCGTGTTCGTCATTAGGATAAAGAACTTTAGATACTGTTTCAGCATTGACTTGATCGTGGTGCGCTTGTAGATAGTCACCCTGATTAAGGGTATCCCAGTCAAAGGCAGAGTCTGCGCGACATTCCCATAAGCGTAAAGCATTTACGGTTGACGAGTTATAGCCAACGATAGGAATATCCCAAGGAACTCCTTTGAGCATTTTTCCTGCACGCCAAACCGATGTTAAACTACCGTCGGCTTGTGCTTGTTGTTCAACATAACCATAAACGGGAATAAGCTGGGTAGATTCAGGACGGCAAATTTCCCAAGGACTACCAAACTCACGCCACATATCAGGCTGTTCTATTTGGTGTCCGTCTTTAAAACTTTGTTTGAATAAACCATGTTGGTAATGAATGCCGTAACCCATAGCGTTGTAATCAAGTGTCGCTAATGAATCAAGAAAACATGCGGCTAAACGGCCTAATCCACCATTACCTAGGGCTAAATCAGCCCCTTCTTCACATAAATCGGCTAAATCAAAACCAAGTGATTTAAGGGCCTTTTCGGTATTTTTATATAAATCTAAATTATGTAAGTTGTTAGAAAGTAGTCGCCCCATCAAATATTCAAGTGACAGGTAGTTAATACTTTTAGTCGCTGATTTTGCTTGTTGAACCTTACTTGCTTGCAGTTTATCAATAATAATTTCATTAAGCGCCATTGATGTCGCTTGCCAATAAGCCTGCTTGTTTTGTGGTGTATTTTTGTAGGCGTCTTCACAAATAACGCGATCACCTAAGGTACTGTTCAAATGGTGCTGAATGCGTTTTTTTAAGTCAGTGGCGGTAATATCAGCTGTGCTACTTTTTATTTTTTTATTTATCATAATAAATTTTTATCATCAAAAACCGTCTTGTTCGTTGCTGACGTTTTGATTTATTTCCTGTTTATTTAAAATCTGTGGCGTATATATAGGACTTTATTCATCCTTATTTTTTATTTGCATCAGTCGTACGAATTCTTTCCACAATAAATAACGTGATGATTAAATTATGCCGATGTTAGAAATTAGAGCAATAAACTACATACGTATGCATGATGGATTTATGCACTATTTGCCATGCATACGTATGCATTTTTGATGATTATTGGCGCTTGATGAAAAGTTCAGGGTGATGACTTACTCGCTACCTTTAAAATTTGATGGAAGTCGGCGTTTATCAGCTGAGTAATTTTTTGCTTTACTCTTAATAAGGTATACAAGGCTAGGGGGCTAAGTTAGTATCTAAGTAGTATATTTATTAATAAGTTATTGGTTAATTTAATGGTTAAAGCTAAAAATACTTCGTTTGATATTGCTTATCGTGCGGGCGTTTCTCAGTCAACAGTTTCAAGAGCACTACGTAATAGTCCGTTAGTAAATGAAGAAACACGGCTACGTGTTCAAGCCATTGCCAAAGAACTTAATTACAAAGTAGATAAAAACGCCAGCAGTTTACGTACTCAACGTAGTGGCACCATTGCCTTGCTATTGTTTGAAGACCCAACCAACGATGACTCATTAATCAATCCTTTTTTTATGTCAATGTTAGGCAGCATTACCCGAGCTTGTGGTAATAAGGGCTATGATTTATTAGTCTCTTTTCAGCAAATGAGCCACGATTGGCATGCTGACTTTGAAGATACCCGTAAAGCTGACGGGATAATATTGTTGGGTTATGGTGACTACACCGATTACGAAGAAAAGCTTGTTCAGTTAATAGAGCAAGAAACCCATTTCGTTCGTTGGGGGGCTGAAGTAAAAGACCTCGATGTTGTCTCTGTCGGTTGCGATAACTTCCAAGGAGGCTATCAACTCACCGAACATGTCATTAATAATAACCGCAAAAAATTTGCTTTTTTAGGCGGAGTTTCAACGGGCTCTCCTGAATTTTTAGATCGTTATTTAGGTCATTGTAAAGCGCAAACTGATCACGACTTAGTCGTTAATACCCAACTTCAATTTGACGCGATTTCTACCGAAGAATCTGGCCATAACGCTGCATTAAACCTTATTAAGGGTGGTGAAAGTTTTGATGCCATTATGGCGGCCAGTGATTTAATTGCCGTGGGTGCGATGCGCGCTTTGCAAGAACACAATATGCGCGTACCCGAAGATATAGCCGTGTTTGGTTTTGATGATATTCCGGTTGCTAGTTTTACTTTTCCGACCTTAACTACAGCTAAACAAGATACGATGTTAGCAGGGGAGTTATTAGTAGAAAAGCTTTTAGCACTAGTGAATGGCGAAGAAGCAAAAACAGAGTTGATGGCAACCACACTTGTGGTTCGTCAATCTTGTGGCAGTGGCAATTGATGTTTTATAGTGTTTATGTAGGTTAGTTTTTCACTAACAAATTTTAGGTAGAGCCCTAACCTACAAACAAAAGCGAGTAGAGGTTACTCGCTTTTTTCTTTGACAAAATAAACGGATACAGCACCAAGTACCATAGAGACACCCGCTAAGATAATAATATTTATTGCCTGGTTTTCAAAAACTGAATTTAATATCCAGCCAGCAAAAATTCCTGAGATAATTTGTGGCGCGGCAATGGTAAAGTTAAAAATCCCCATGTATACACCGGTTTTGTTGGCAGGTAATGCACCAGCAAGTATTGAGTATGGCATTGCTAAAATAGCAGCCCAAGCAATACCTACACCTATCATAGGAATAAATAAAGTAACCGCGCCTTGTGGCACCGTGATTTCAGTGATCAATAAATTGACTAAAGTTGGTTCAGGGTTATTGATAAACATAAAGCTTAAATAACCTAAGCCACCGGCGAGTAAGGAAAACGAGTAAACCGCTTTTCGGCCGAAGGTATTGGCAAGCTTGGCCAGCACAATTGAGAAAAAGGCCGCAAACAAAGAATACGCTGCAAACAAAATACCTACCCAGTCACCAGCTGCGCCTTTTGCCGCAGCGATATCATTGGGAATACCACCAACAGAGCTAATATAGGTAGGGTCAAACCACTTTACATCTATGCCCCAAACCTGTTGAGCAATGGCCGGCATGGTATAAACCCACATAATGAATAGAGAAAACCAAGAGAAAAACTGTACGAGTGCTAAACGCTTCATTACCTCGGGCATAGATTTCATTAGGCCAACGAAGTCAGTTAGTTTTTCAATTAACGACTTTTCAATGGCTTGTTCTTTGGCAACCTGTTCAGCATCCATTCCTTTGAACTCATAATATTCTTTAGGTGAATATTCTTTAGTTTTAAAAACCGTCCATAACACCGAACCTAATAAAACCGTGGCGCCGATATAAAATGCCCAAACAACAGATGGAGCAATACTACCTTGCTGTGAGGTGTTCTCTAAACCAACAACATTTGTAAGAACAAATGGCAATATAGAGCCGATAACGGCACCAATATTAATCAAAAAGGCTTGGATAGCATAACCCTTGTTCATTTGATTATCGGGCACCATATCAGACACTAGCGCTCTAAAAGGTTGAAAAGCGATATTAAAAGATGCGTCCATAACCGCTAACATCATTGCACCAAAAATCATTGGTGTGATAACAGAGACAAATAACGGCGCGTTTGGCATTAATAACATACCGACAGTTGCGCATATGGCACCGATTAATATATAGGGGTTACGGCGACCAAACTTATTCCATGTTCTATCTGACGCTGCGCCGACGAGAGGCTGGATAAGTAAGCCCATAATAGGAGCGAGCAACCAAAATAAAGATAAAGAGTGCAGATCAGCACCCAAGTCTGAAAGTATTCGACTGACATTAGCGTTTTGTAAAGCAAAGCCAAATTGAACGCCCAAAAAGCCGAAGCTAACATTCCATATTTGCCAAAAACTGAGTTGAGGTTTGTTTTTCATTTATTATTTTTCTTATGAGAGTAACACACGATGAAGTTATATAATCACAACCAAAAAACTGACACAACAAATTACATACGTATTCAGCATGATATAAACAGGTAATATTATTATTTAAATACAGGTAAAGTTTTTGTGTAAATCGTCAATAATGGTAAATTATCGCTAAATAGCTGTTTTTTTCGCACACTTGCTGATTTATCGAACATAAAGAAGAAATAGTAAAATTAGTGCTTTACAAATGCTATTGCAGGTCTTAATATCTGCCCCGTCTTGAAGCAAGCAATTGTTTTAAGACATTCAGGTGAGATGGCTGAGTGGTCGAAAGCACTGGTCTTGAAAACCAGCAAGGGTTTATAGCCCTTCTAGAGTTCAAATCTCTATCTCACCGCCAAACAAAGAAAAACCGCTAATCGAAA
>NZ_JACGVS010000026.1:0-49957 GCF_014077345.1 Colwellia sp. BRX8-4 | reverse complement strand
ATGCGCTGTTCAATCCAATGACGCCTGTGCTCGTAACTGACACCGGTTTCTTTATCAACACCACATAAAAAGGCTTTTCGAACGGTTTGACTGCAAATATGATAATACGGCGTATCAGATAAACTAATTTGTTGTGAACGAGGCTTGGGCATAATAATCACCACACTTATAAGAGGGTAATTTAAGTGTAGTTTATTGTTGAAAAAACAAACAAGTTATTGTGGGTGGCTTAATAGGCGGGGATTTATTTTCCATATGTTTTCTAATGAATATTTTATGATGTTTTGTAGGCTGATAACCATTGATAGGCCTTATTACAAGTTGATATTAAATTGGCAGGGTCTACATTGTAAAGATCAATGAAAATATTAATGGTATCCCAGTCTCCTTCGGTATAAGCAACGACAAATGCGAGACACTCTGCCAAGCTACCTGTTTGCTCGATTAAGGCAATGTTTATCTCTTTGGCAAGTGGCATCGACAACAAAACTTTCTCCATTGGTCGATCTAGGATCGCATCAATGGTAGAAAATAATCCTGTTAAAAATGCATACTCAGTGAGTTGCTTTAATCCCATTATTTTAGCAAACTGCTCACAAAGTCGGGCTCTTAGAATAGTATTTTGAATAAGTACTGTCGGTTTTTGTGGGTTAAGTTCTACCATAACTATCAGACATATAAATTTACGTAGTTGAACTTCTCCTAAATAAGCAATCGCTTGCTTGATAGATTTGACTTCGTTGGTGTGACCGAAAAAAATAGAGTTAACAAAGCGCAATAACTTGTAGGTTAAATCCATGTCATGCTCAAAATAACCTTCTAATTTTTTATAGCTATAACCCTCTTTCATCACCTCATGATAAATTGACATTAAAAAAGGGTGCGATGATTCAATTTCAACGCCAGTGAGTATTTCTGGCTTATAAAAAAAATATCCTTGAAAATATTCAAAACCAAGCTTTTTAGCCTGTAAAAATTCTTTATGTGTTTCTACTTTTTCTGCGAGTAACTTAATTTTGTATTTTCGAAAGTGAGGTAACAAATGAGCAATGGACGAAAGCGGTGTTTCAATAATGTCAATTTTTATCAGCTTAACAAGGGGTAAAAATCGATCCCATGCAGTACTATAAATAAAATCATCGAGTGCCAACGCATATCCTTGATGGAAAAGTTTAGTCAAAACGTCAAAATTCTCATCACTTGGTTCTGCTGTTTCGAGTATTTCAATAATAATATTTTTATATGGAGCCAAATTCACCAAATGGTCAGTAAGCATGGTCATTGGAAAATTGATTAATGCGGGTTTCCCTTCTGTCATTTCATCAAGGCCGATACTGAGATAACTGTTAACTAATAATTTTGCAGTGGCGATGTCCGGAGTAACGTCAGTGGGAAAACAATTTTTTTGGCTATCTCTAAATAATAATTCATAAGCTACGACATTTTTTTTCCTATTAAGAATTGGCTGTCTAGCTGTATAAATTTCGATGTCATTCTCCTTACTAGTCCCTACAACTAATAACAAGTGTAGTTTGATATATCCGAAAAGTACTAAATAAAGCTTTCACTTTATACGGGAGCTATCGATACAAAATCTAATATTAATTAACTTAACCCACGCACAGCTTAATGTCTCGAATGTGGCAAAATTTTCCATTGAGACTCATTCATCATTTGATGAGTGATCGTTTCGAACATTATTCGGATTTACGATTTACCTCGAAAAAAAACCACTCAATGAGTGGTTTTTTATGCGTTGAATTTATGGTGGAAAGTCAGACTTATTCAACCCTTATACTAAGCTTGTGAGATTAAATGAACATCGCGTTGTGGGAACGGGATCTCGATATTGTTTTCTTTCAGGGCTAAGTAAATTGCTTTGTAGGCTTTAAATTTAGCATCATAATAATTAGCCGTGGGTGTCCATAAGCGTATCGAAATATTGATAGAGCTGTCAGCAAATTCGCTAATACCAATTTGTGGTTCGCGTGATTCTCCAACGATATTGAGTTCATCTATCGTTTTTTCTAAAATAGTAACCACTTGTAATGGGTCTTCTTTATAGGCGATACCCACCGTTAACTCTAATAATGAGTCATGTTTGGAATTGTGTAATATCTCGCCAACAATATGTTTGTTCGGTATGGTGATCGCAACACTGTCTTGGTCATGAATTATGGTATAAGCCAGAAGAACTTCTTTGACTATGCCGGTAACACCGCGCACCGTTATGGTATCACCAACCACGAAGGGGCGAATAATAATAATATTAAAACCAGCAGCATAGTTAGCTAATAAACCTTGTAAGGCTAAACCTGCGCCAAGAGAAATGGCACCAATGGCAGCTATAAATGGCGTAACACTAATGCCTAATTTACTTAGCGAGATAACGGTTATCATAATGACGATAAGCATTTTGGTGGTACTGGCCAAAAACTGACTTAAGGTGATATCAAGTTTATGTTTTGTACATAGTCTCAATACAACATTGGATATTTTACCTGCGACGATATAACCGAGCGCGAAAATGATGAAGGCGCCAATTAATTGGAAGGTATAATTAGCAAAAAAATCAACAATGATATTATAAATATAACTTACCTGATCTATTTCTTGTCGTAATAAATCGGTTGGCGCTAGAGAGAGTGTTTTTTCTACTACTGGGCTTTCACTTGCTACTTTTTCAAACATATATTTTCCATGAGTTTTCGGTGTTAGGTTATGTGGAGTTCAATTAACAGCATAGCGCTATTGGTTAATGTTAAGGGCGATAAAGCTAATAATATGCATGGTAATAGCCATAAATAAAGACTATCGCTTTATTTTATCTTTTTCACCCAATAGGTTATGCTTAAACTTCAGGTTGAATTCTACCCAGTAACGTATTAAAAAGCACTCAATTATTCATGAATGAACAAACCTCAATATGGCAAAGGGACTATCAATCAGCTGATTTTGCTGAGCTTTGTAATGCGCTATATGAAAGAGAGTTGGGGCAGTTGAGTATAGATCCTCTTTTATCAGCCTCATTGATGCAGGGGCGATTAAAAAGTTTACCTCATTATATCAAGCGTACGGCAAATTCCATGTTACAGGTGCAAACACCCCTAAAGCTTGATGTGCAAAATGCAACTTGGTCAGCTAAACAAGGTGTACAGATGCCATTAAATGGTCAAGACAGCGAGTCAGTAAAGCAGTGGTATTTATCGGCAACGTTGCATCATGGCCTAGTGGTGCCTATTGCCAAAGATTCCACGATATTATTAGACTCTATTGACAGAATTGATCTTGAGCAACAGCGTTTTCGAACCAATCTTCATGGTTGGTTCTCTTTAACCGAGCTTGAACAAAACCAGGCAATAGGGCAGTTACTCAAACCGAATAAGAAAGTGATGACGGCAGCTTGTAGTGGCCATTGTTGGTTAAATGCCCATCGAGCAAACCCTTTAACACCGAGTTTGCGTGAGTTGTTATTATCTTGTGCCATTAACTGGCGTAACTTTAAGCAATCGTTAGCAATTTAATTTTTAAAAATTATAAATGCGTTAATAATGTTTACACCAGCAAACACCCATTTATAATGGCAACCGTACTGGTACTTCTCTGACTAAATTTTAGGCTTTACATTAGGTTTTTATGCGCGCTATAACCGTACTATTACTGGTTTTTTTGATGTTATTACAATACCGACTATGGTTCGGGAAAAATAGTGTGCCTGACTATCTAGCTTTGGAACAAGAAGTTCAACGTCAAGTAGCAGACAATGACAAGCTCAAACAACGTAATAAATTATTATATGCTGATACCGACGATTTGAAATCAGGCGTCGAAGCTATTGAAGAGCGCGCTCGAAATGAGTTAGGGATGATAAAAGAAAACGAAACATTCTTTCGTTTAATACCCTCTGAAAAAAACACCATGCAAATAGACCCGGAATAATAACGTTATGCTAATTAATCCAACAGAGCTCACTCAACAATTTATTGCTGTTGTCCCTGCCGCTGGTGCAGGTAAACGTATGCAGGCAAATTGCCCTAAGCAATATTTAACTATTGATAATAAAACGATTTTAGAACACACCATTGAACGCCTGTTAAGTCATCCGTCGATAAATAAAGTCATTATCGCGCTTAGTGCAAATGATGAATATTACCCACAAACTTCATTGATCAATAATGCTCAGGTTGAAACGGTTATTGGTGGCAAAGAACGAGTTGATTCAGTACTGGCTGGATTAACAGCGATTGACCCTGAGCACTATTCTTGGGTCTTGGTGCATGATGCCGCGAGACCTTGTGTTACTCATGATGATATTTCAACGTTAATTGCTCGTTGCCTAGCAAAAGAAGTGGGCGGATTATTAGCTGCACCGGTGCGAGACACCATGAAACGATCGGTTTTGAGTACGTTAAATGGTCAGCAAGTTTTATCAACGGTGGCGCGAGAGCATTTATGGCACGCGCTAACACCACAAATGTTTCCCGTGCGAGAATTAAAAGCAGCGATTATTAATGGCCTTAATCAAGGGGCTGAACTCACTGATGAATCATCAGCAATTGAACGGGCTAATTTACCTAGTCTGTTAGTTTCGGCAAGCAGTGAAAATATAAAAATTACTCATCCAGATGATCTCGCTTTAGCCGCTTTTTTCTTAGCTAAGCAAAAACAACAGCAACAAAAACCAACATTACAGGAAACACCATGAGAATAGGTCACGGCTTTGATGTACACAAATTTGGTGGCAAAGGCCCTATTGTTTTAGCCGGTGTAGAAATAGATTATCCGCAAGGCTTTATTGCTCACTCGGATGGTGATGTTGCTATTCACGCTTTGTGTGACGCAATATTGGGTGCGCTTTGCTTAGCCGATATTGGTAATCACTTTCCCGATACAGATGGTCAGTATGAAAATATCGATAGTCGAATTTTATTAAAGCATGTGGTCGGTTTAATGATTGAAAAAGGCTATCAACTCGGTAATGCCGATATTACTATCGTTGCACAAGCTCCTAAAATAGCACCACATTTATTGACGATGCGTACTTGCTTAAGTGAAGACTTACAAGCAGAGCTAGATCAAGTTAATGTAAAAGCAACCACGACTGAAAAGTTAGGTTATGCAGGTCGTAAAGAAGGTGTGGCTGTTCACGCTGTGGTCTTACTGACAAAATCTTCTGCAGCCGTTATAGAGAATAATCAATAAAATGAGCAATTCATTACAATATTTATATACCCAACCGAATGCAACTGGCCAACTTCGTAGTGAAATGTCTGATTTTAAGGTCTTTGAAAAATTACCTTTTGAACCTTGCGGCGAAGGCGAACATTTATTTATTCACCTGAGAAAAACTGGCGCCAATACGCTGGTTGTTGCCCGAGAGTTGGCTAAATACTTTAAGGTAAAAGAAGGCTTAGTATCTTATGCCGGCTTAAAAGACAGATTTGCTGTTACCGAGCAGTGGTTCGGTATTCACCTACCAGGCAAAGCGATTTATGATTTAAGTGACTTAGCCATTGAAGGTGTTGAAGTTCTTTCCCAACAACGTCATAACAAAAAGTTACGCATCGGTGCGTTGTCAGGTAATCGCTTCGAATTAGTGTTACGTAATGTCAGTAATACCGATGATGTCTTACGCCGCTGGGCTGCGGTTAGCCAATTTGGTGTGCCTAACTACTTTGGTGAACAACGCTTTGGTATTAATGGCGGCAACCTTGAAAGAGCGTTGGAGTTATTTCAAGGTAAGAAAGTAAAAGATAAAAAGAAACGAGGCCTGTATTTATCGGCGGCTCGCTCAGAAATATTTAATCAAATAATCAGTACTCGTATTGAAAAAAATCAGTTTGAATCTTTACAAACGGGTGATGTTTTTATGTTAAGCGGTACACAGTCGGTATTTTTGGCTGATGAAATTGACGCAACCATTCGTCAACGCTTTCAAGAAAAAGATATCGACCTAACGGCTGCGTTGTGGGGCGCTGGCGAATTAATGTCGCAAGGTGAATCACAACAGCTAGAGCAGCAGGTTGCCGATGGTTACGCTGACTTTTGCCAAGGTTTAGCTAAATTTGGCTTGAAGCAAGAACGACGTAGAATTAGGTTGTCGTTAAGTGAAGGCAGTATAAAGTCGGTTGATGACACCATAACATTGAGCTTCTTTTTGCCTTCTGGTTGTTATGCAACCACCATTTTGCGTGAATTAATCAGTTATCAAGATATGACAGAGCGAGCGGTAAACTAATGAAAATATTACTCAGTAATGATGACGGTGTTCATGCTTTAGGCATTAAAGTTTTATACGACGAATTAGTAAAAATGGCTGAGGTAACGGTAGTCGCACCCGATAGAAACTGTAGTGGTGCCAGTAACTCTTTAACGCTAATGAACCCGCTACGCATTCAAACGTTAGACAATGGTTTCATTTCAGTAAACGGCACGCCAACCGATTCAGTTCATCTTGGTATCAGTCAGCTGGTTACACCTGATTTGGTTGTTGCCGGTATTAACTGTGGCGCAAACCTAGGCGACGATACTTTATATTCAGGTACGGTAGCGGCGGCAACAGAAGGGCGCCATATGGGAATGCCAGCAATCGCTGTTTCCTTGGTGGGTCAAAGTGAACAAAATTACCAAACAGCTGCCGTGGTTACGGCAAAATTTATTCAACGTTTACAATCTCATCCATTAGCCGTCGATCAAATTATCAATATTAATGTCCCTGATATTCCGCTTAGTGAATTAAAAGGTGTCAAGGTGACACGCTTGGGTAATCGTCATAAAGCAGAAATGATGGAAAAAACGCAAGACCCATGGCAACGTGATATATATTGGTACGGTCGATTAGGCCAAGAGCAAGACTGTGGCGAAGGTACAGACTTTCATGCTATTGCCAATGGTTATGCATCGATAACCCCGTTAACTGTTGATATGACCGCCCATGATAGTTTGGCATCGATCACTCGTTGGGTCGGCGACTTAATCATTTAAGTTACCGTTGAGTTATTGCTAAATTTTAGATAAATCACATGTTAATTTTAAAATAAAAAAAATAAAAAGAGCAGGTTATGAATGTAAGGGTAGGGAGCAATGTGAGCGGTAAATCACGTCGTAGCGGCGAGCTATTAGCGCAAAAATTATACGCAGAAGGGATACGTGATCAGCGGGTGTTGCAAGCGATTGCTCAATCACCTCGTCATATTTTTGTTCCTGAAATTTTAGCGCATAAAGCATACGACAATACGGCTTTGCCTATTGGGCAGGGACAAACTATTTCTCAACCTTATATAGTGGCAAAAATGTCAGAATTATTATTAGCGGACGGTGTCCCTGACAGCATTCTAGAAATAGGGACAGGGTCTGGTTATCAAACATCCATCCTTACACAATTGGTTGCTAAAGTTTTTTCGGTCGAGCGTATTAAGGCATTACAATGGCAGGCGAAACGTCGCTTACAATCAATAGATTTAAATAACGTCTCAATGAAGCACGGTGATGGCTGGCAAGGGTGGAGTAGTAAGTCTCCCTTTCAAGCGATTATTGTTACTGCAGCGCCAACCGAAGTGCCTAAGGCATTACTGGAACAGTTAGCTGATGGTGGGCGCTTAGTGATACCTGTTGGCACAGATACGCAAATACTAAAAGTTATTACTCGTCATGGCGATGAGTATAAAGAACAACAAGTTGAAATGGTTAAATTTGTACCGCTTGTACCCGGCGCGTTAATTTAATTTTTCATCGCTTGATATAAAAAGTTGTGCCAGTACGTTACTGCCATAGCCCTAGATTAGCTGCAGAGTATTGTGGTCTTTGCATAAATAAACTAAACAATATTACTCACTCTTTATTATCTGAAAAAAAGGTATGATTTAATTGAAAATTTTTTCAAAAATGTATGAATGGACACTTCGTTTTGCTGAACATAAATTTGCGCCAAGAATGTTGGCACTATTAACTTTTGCTGAATCTATATTTTTCCCTATTCCCCCTGATGTGCTTCTAGCACCCATGGTGCTGGCTAAACCACACAAAGCATGGTCTTACGCCACATTAACAACGATAGCTTCAATTTTGGGAGGCTCTGTTGGTTATTTACTCGGTTATTATATGTTTGAACCTTGGATACAACCGGCAATTACCGCTATGGGTAAGCAAGACGCTTTTGACGCCGTTGTGCTGTGGTTTCAGCAGTGGGGTGTTTGGGTCGTCTTTATTGCTGGATTTTCACCGATCCCTTATAAATTATTCACAGTCAGTGCTGGCTTCTTACATATGGCTTTTCTGCCGTTTTTAATTGCTTCAGCAATTGGTCGTGGAATGCGATTTTTCTTGGTTGCCGGTATTATTCGCTGGGGAGGGGCCGCCATGGAACAAAAGATAAGACAATGGGTAGATATACTGGGTTGGCTAATTGTTGCGCTTATTGTTGTGGCCTATTTTGTTTTACGTTAAATGAATACAGACAACGCTAGGATGGTTTTTTGATTTTAAATCGTGAAAATTATGCTCTATTAAGCACTAAAAAAATCACTTATGTGGTTTTTTTAGTGCTTAGTTTGTCTGTGGTAAGTTGTTCTTCTAACCATAAACCGGCCCCCGTTGTTGATGTTCAAGGCTCAGTTCCATTAAGTAAGCGTGTTAAAAATAGCTTAAAAGGTCGCGAGTACATCGTTAAAAAAGGTGAAACCTTATATTCTATTGCTTGGCGAGCTAATGTTGATATTAGTAGCTTAGCCACTTTTAATAATCTGGTATCTCCTTACAAAATATTCCCTGGACAAAAATTATTTTTAGTTAAAAATTCGAGCCAAGCCACTAGTAATATAGCGCGCAATGAAAAGCCGAAAAGTAACATACCAACAAGGGTAAAAAAACCTGTTGCATCAAATAAAAAGCAGGCGTATGGTAAAAATGTAAGAGGGCAAAAAGTAAACAATAAAACCTCTGCAAATGGCACAAGTTTTTCTCAAAAAATAAGAAATTGGTTGTGGCCTGCTCAAGGAAAAGTTATTGAAGGTTTTTCTACAGCAAAACAAGGTAACAAAGGAATAAACATCGCAGGTATACGTGGTGACTCGATTAAATCGACAGCTGATGGCGTGGTGGTTTATGCCGGAGATGCTTTACGAGGATACGGTCAGCTAATTATTGTTAAACATAATGATGATTACCTTAGTGCTTATGCTCATAACGATAGTATCTTAGTGAAAGAACAACAGTCGGTAAAAGCGGGTCAGGTTATAGCGAAAATGGGTGATACAGACGCTGAAAGAGTCATGCTTCATTTTGAAGTTCGCTTTCGTGGTAAATCAGTAAACCCTATGAAGTACCTGTCTAAATAACAACAAATAATAATAATAATAAATTGGAGTTAGTGTGCATATTTAATCATTGATAGTTGGCTTTGCTAAATCTTGGGAGATACAGCATGAGTATAGAAAAAGAATTGGTAAGTACTAGTGTAGATAAAAAAGAATCAACTAGATCATCATCTAAAGATAGAGAAGATGTACCATCGAATTTAGACGCCACTCAATTATATTTAAGCGAAATTGGATTTTCTCCATTACTTAGCGCTGAAGAAGAAGTGTACTTTTCTCGCCTTGCCCTTAAAGGTGATGAACCCTCAAGAAAACGCATGATCGAAAGTAATCTGCGTTTAGTTGTTAAAATTTCCCGTCGTTATAATAATCGTGGTTTACCCTTACTTGACCTTATTGAAGAAGGTAACTTAGGTTTGATCCGCGCAGTAGAAAAATTTGATCCCGAACGAGGATTTCGTTTTTCAACTTATGCAACATGGTGGATACGTCAAACGATTGAACGTGCCATTATGAATCAAACACGCACTATTCGTCTCCCTATCCATGTCGTTAAAGAACTCAATATTTATTTACGCACTTCGCGTGAATTAGTACAAAAGCTTGATCACGAACCTACCGCAGAAGATATTGCTGAAGCGCTTGATGTGCCAGTCGCTAATGTCACTAAAATGCTGCGTCTAAATGAACGTATGACCTCAGTCGATTCCCCCTTCGGTGGTGAAAACGATAAAGTATTACTTGATGTTATCCCGGATGATAAAAGTGGTGGTCCAGAAGGTAGCTTGCAAACATCCGACATTAAAAATAATATTATTCACTGGTTAAACGAACTTAACTCTAAGCAACGTGAAGTACTTGCCCGTCGTTTTGGCTTATTAGGATATGAAGCGGCAACATTAGAAGATGTTGGCGTTGAAATTGGTTTAACACGTGAACGTGTTCGTCAAATTCAAGTTGAGGCGCTTAAGCGTTTACGCGATATTTTAAGTCAACAAGACTTATCGATTGAAGCCTTGTTTCAAGCGTAGATATTTTAGCTTCGATAAAACAAAAAACCAGCAATTGCTGGTTTTTTTTATTTAATATTAAGGGCTACATTTTACTTTTAAACTCAAATAATAAATCTAATGCTTGTTTG
The DNA here is from genome assembly GCF_014077345.1 of Colwellia sp. BRX8-4. Lineage (NCBI taxonomy): Bacteria > Pseudomonadati > Pseudomonadota > Gammaproteobacteria > Alteromonadales > Colwelliaceae > Colwellia > Colwellia sp. BRX8-4. The sequence continues at coordinate 39,502 of NZ_JACGVS010000026.1, read as the reverse complement.
GGGGTTAAATCGTTTACATCAATTGATGACAATGACTCGAGTACGGGGTGAGTATTATCAATAAATGAAAGTTGCTCAAAGGGTTGTTGTTCGACATTGATAACAGAAGGAGCCTGTTGTCTTTCCAGTTCAGCCAAGCGTTGTTTAGCCCGTTGAATAACGGTCTTAGGCACACCGGCAAGTTGTGCAACTTGTAAGCCAAAGCTCTTACTTGCAGCGCCTTCTTGAACGGTATGCATAAAGACGATGGTATCACCATGCTCAACCGCATCTAAATGAACATTAACCAAGCTTGGTATCTGATCGGCTAACAGGGTTAGCTCAAAATAATGACTAGCGAATAAAGTAAAGGCTTTAGTTTTAATCGCCAGCATTTCAGCGCAAGCCCAAGCAAGAGATAAACCGTCATAAGTACTGGTTCCTCTGCCTATTTCATCAAGTAACACTAAACTTTTTTCTGTTGCATTATGGAGAATGTTTGCGGTTTCTGTCATTTCAACCATAAAGGTTGAACGACCACTCGCTAGGTCGTCAGAAGCGCCAATACGGGTAAATATTCGATCAACCATACTAATGTTTGCCGCATCAGCAGGGACATAGCAACCAATATGAGCCAATAAAACAATGAGCGCTGTTTGACGCATATAGGTTGATTTACCGCCCATATTAGGACCCGTAATGATCAACATCTTACGTTCATTATTTAAGGTAACAGGATTAGCAATAAAGGGCTCACTAGTCATTAACTCAACGACAGGATGACGACCGGCTTTAATCTCAATACCGTCATTTTGGCTTAGACTTGGTTTAACATAATTTAGGCTTTCTGCGCGTTCTGCAAAGGTATTTAAAACGTCTAGTTCTGCGACAGCTTGAGCAAGTAATTGCAGTTTTTCTAAATCAGGTAACACTAAATCGAACAATTCATCATATAAACGTTTTTCTAAGGCGAGAAACTTACTCTGTGCGCTAAGCACTTTTTCTTCATGTTGTTTTAGTTCATTAGTAATGAAACGTTCGTTATTTTTTAAGGTTTGTCGGCGAATATAATCATCAGGTACATCGTTCGCGGCAGTACGACTCATTTCAATAAAGAAGCCATGAACCCTGTTATAGCCTACTTTTAAGGAACTAATACCGGTACGTTCTTTTTCACGCGCTTCGAGTTGAGCAAGAAATTCAGTTGCACCATCACTTAAGTCACGTAAGACATCAAGCTCTTCATGATAGCCTTTGGCAATAACGCCACCATCACGGATAAGAACGGGTGGATTTTCAACTAAAGCATGCTGTAATAAGTCGTGTAAGTCGGGTATTGGAAAGCTTTTTGACGCTAATTCAGTGATATGTGCTTGCTGACAAGTTTGTAAATGTTGCTGAAGTTCAGGCAATTGACTTAAAGCATTACGTAAACGAGCAAAATCTCTTGGACGCGCAGAGCGTAAGGCAATGCGAGAAACAATACGCTCAATATCACCAAAAGATTTAAGTTGGCTAAATAATTCAGTCGTTAAATCTTGTGACAATAGTTCACTAATTGCATTTTGACGTGCAGTTAATATGTTTAAATCACGTAAAGGAAAATGTAACCAACGTTTTAGTAATCTAGAACCCATTGGTGTCGCTGACTTGTCTAATACCGATGCTAGGGTATTTTCAAAGCCACCTTGTAAGTTTTGCGTGAGTTCTAAATTACGACGAGTTGCCGCATCTAAAATGACACCAGAAGCAGAAGACTCACAAATAATGGCTCGAATGTGAGGAAGCGCACTGCGTTGACATTCTTTTACATATTGAAATAAACAACCAGCGGCCATTAAGCCTAATGATTTATCACCAACACCAAAGCCAGAAAGTTCTTTAGTGCCAAATTGTGTATTTAGTAAATTAGTAGCTGTGTCTAAATCAAACTCCCATTCAGGTCTTCTTCTTAATCCTTGATAGCCTTTTAGTAACTCTGGCGCTGAGAACGATTCACTGTAGAGTAATTCAGCAGGAGATAAACGCTGTAGTTCAGCTTGTAACTGTTCAATGGTATTTGGCTCAGTCAGTACAAAGCGACCACTTGTCATATCAAGATAAGACAGCCCAAAGCGTTGCGATGACTTATTATTACCTTCACTTACCGCAACAATTAGGTTGTCATGCTTATCAAGTAATAATGCTTCATCACTCACCGTACCTGGGGTAATAACCCTAACAACTTTACGTTCAACAGGGCCTTTACTGGTTGCTGGGTCACCAATTTGTTCACAAATGGCAACAGATTCACCCAGTTGTACTAATTTTGCTAGATAATTTTCCACCGCATGATAGGGAACGCCCGCCATAGGTATTGCATTACCCCCTGTCTTGCCGCGAGCGGTTAATGAAATATCGAGCAAATCAGATGCTTTTTTCGCATCATCAAAAAATAACTCGTAAAAGTCACCCATGCGATAAAAAATTAAAATATGAGGGAACTCAGCTTTAATGGTTAAGTACTGGCGCATCATAGGGGTGTGTGAGGATAAGTCTAAGTTTGCTGTCGTCATTTCTATGCGGTAACTCATAAGTTCAATGAAAGAGTAAGGTGGCAATTATGTCATAACTGGCAAATTTAGACTCTATTTATTTAACTAAAGTTTTTACTGAATACGATAATGTTTATGCAATTATTTTACAGCAATAATATAAACAGTAACTTTTTGTCGGGTAATGGCTAAAAGTTACTGTTGCTGTTTATTCTCATTTTTTTCAATGACTTAAAAGTCTCCTTATTTTACTTTTTATAATATAATTAAAATAGTTGTAAAAAAGCTTGATACTGTACGGTCATACAGTATACTTGCTTCATCAAAACGAAATCTTAGCAACATCGGCGGAACAAACATGAAAGATGACAAAGAAAAAGCATTAGCAGCAGCATTAAGTCAAATTGAAAGACAATTTGGTAAAGGCTCAATTATGAAGCTTGGTGATAATAACACCATGGATGTTGAAACCATTTCTACAGGTTCATTGGCGCTTGATGTTGCACTCGGTGCGGGTGGTTTGCCACTTGGGCGTGTTGTTGAAATTTATGGTCCTGAATCAAGTGGTAAAACAACGTTAACGCTTGAAGTTATTGCTGAAGCTCAGCGTAACGGTAAAGTTTGTGCCTTTGTTGATGCTGAGCATGCACTTGACCCTATTTATGCTGAAAAGTTAGGTGTTAACATTAACGAATTACTTGTTTCTCAGCCTGATACCGGTGAGCAAGCATTGGAAATTTGTGACATGCTAACGCGTTCAGGTGCTATAGACGTTATTGTTGTCGATTCTGTTGCTGCACTTACACCAAAAGCAGAAATTGAAGGCGATATGGGTGACTCTCATATGGGATTACAAGCCCGTATGCTTTCACAAGCAATGCGTAAGTTGACAGGTAACTTGAAAAAATCAAATACCATGATTATTTTCATTAACCAAATTCGTATGAAAATTGGTGTAATGTTTGGTTCTCCTGAAACCACAACGGGTGGTAATGCACTTAAGTTTTATGCTTCTGTTCGTTTAGATATTCGACGTATCGGTGCTGTAAAAGCAGGCGACGAAATTATTGGTAACGAAACTCGCGTAAAAGTGGTTAAAAACAAAATAGCGCCTCCTTTTAAACAAGCAGAATTTCAGATTTTATATGGCGAAGGTATTAACAGCTTAGGTGAATTAATTGATTTAGGCGTTTTGCATAACATGGTTGAAAAAGCCGGTTCTTGGTATAGCTACAATGGCGATCGTATTGGCCAAGGTAAAGCAAATGCGGCTAAATCTTTAGCAGAAAAACCTGAAATGGCAAAAGAACTTGATAAGCGTTTACGCGACTTACTGTTAATTAAAAGTGTAAGAGCAAGTGAAAAACCAGCTAAAGAAGAAGAAGCTGTAGAATAAACATTACACATTAAACATAAAAGTTTAAACAATTATTAAGCCACTGTATTTACAGTGGCTTTTTTATATCTAATTAATGACTTTGCTCTCTTATGCCATCGTTCTTTAATATGCTGATATAGTGTTTTACCTAAGCATCTTTACTGCCCGAATACCCCCCCGTTTTTCTACGTAGCACTCTATTAGGTTAGTTCCACCAATATTTACTCGCTAGGGTTATAGATGACAAATAATATTAACGTAAAAAACATTATAGACGTCTATACGTTTAGATGTTGACATAGCTAAAAATACACGTACCATAAAATGATAATATTTATATATCCGTTATCATTCGTAGTGCTCGAGTTAGTCGAAACCTGTATGTTGATTGGTAGCCATAATATAAGTTAATAAATGAAAGTAGAGAACGAAGTGTTCATGCTTGTTTGACATTATTTGATTAGGTAAACGCTATGCCCATTAAAATTCCAGATTTATTACCTGCTTTGTCTATTTTAGGTGAAGAAAATATTTTTGTAATGTCTGAGCGTAGAGCGGCAAGTCAAGAAATTCGCCCAATGAAAGTCGCTATTCTCAATCTAATGCCTAATAAAATTGAAACAGAAGTTCAAATATTACGGGTATTGTCTAATACACCTTTACAAATAAATGTCGATTTTGTACGTATTCACGCCAATGAATCCAAACATACGCCGAAAGAGCACTTAGATAATTTTTACCGTCTCTTTGATGACATTAAAAATACTCAATACGATGGCTTAATTATAACCGGTGCACCATTGGCGTTAATGGAATACGAAAAAGTAACCTTCTGGGATAAAATTTGTGAAATATTTGATTGGGCTGAAGAAAATGTCACCTCAACAATGTTTTCTTGTTGGGCTGCTCATGCCGCTCTATATCATCACTATGGATTGCGACGACATTTAAGAAAAGAAAAATTATCTGGTGTTTTTCAGCATAGCCCTGTTGACCAAAAAGAACAGCTTACCCGCGGCTTTGAAGAATTTTTTAATGTCCCACACTCACGATTTGGATATATTGATAAGTCTGATTACCTATCAATTCCTGAATTAAAGATTGTTGCTGAATCTCCACAAGCAGGCGTTTATGTGGTCGCGAGCAAAAATAAACAGCAGGTCTATTTAACCGGTCATCCAGAATATGACTCAACCACGCTAGATGAAGAGTTTCAACGTGACCTTAAGGCTGATATCAACGCAGTTATGCCCAATAATTACTATATTAATGATGATATAACAAAAGTGCCACACAGTTCATGGCGTAGTCATGCCAGTTTATTATTTACTAATTGGTTAAACTATTATGTCTATCAGATCACACCGTACAAGCTAGACGCAACAAATATTAAAGCAATACACCCAGACGCAGAAATATAAACAGTGTCGGATATATCTAGCCATTAAATTAAGTTTGAAAGTAAAAGTAGAGAAATAGTATGAAAAAATCAGCATCATTTAGTCGTCTTGAGCAACAAATACAAAAAAGAATTCTTATTTTAGATGGTGCTATGGGGACGATGATCCAAGCCTACAAATTTGAAGAACAAGATTACCGAGGTGAACAGTTTGCTGATTGGCATCTTGATGTCAAAGGCAATAATGATATGTTAGTGCTTACACAACCCGAGGTAATTAAAGCTATTCACTATGAATACCTTGAAGCGGGTGCTGATATTCTTGAAACGAATACTTTTAATGCCACGACGATCGCGATGGCAGATTACGATATGCAGTCTTACAGTGCGGCAATCAATTTAGCGGCGGCACAAATAGCCCGTGCAGCAGCGGATGAATTCACCGCTAAAAAACCTGATAAGCCTAGGTTTGTTGCCGGTGTTTTAGGGCCAACGAACAGAACATGTTCTATTTCACCCGATGTTAACGATCCTGCTTATCGTAATGTGACTTTTGATCAATTAAAAGATGCCTATATAGAATCAACGAAAGCACTGATTGAAGGTGGCTCAGATATTATTCTTATTGAGACTATCTTTGATACCTTAAATGCTAAAGCGGCTATTTTTGCGGTTGAAACTGTTTTTGATGAATTGCAGTTACGTTTACCAGTAATGGTCTCGGGTACCATTACTGATGCATCAGGCAGAACATTGTCTGGGCAAACCACCGAAGCTTTTTATAATTCATTGCGCCACGCAAAACCTATTTCATTTGGTTTGAACTGTGCATTAGGTCCGGTTGAACTAAGACAATATGTGGCAGAATTGAGTCGAATATCAGACTTTGCTGTTTCAGCTCATCCTAATGCAGGCTTGCCTAATGCCTTTGGTGAATACGATTTCAGCGTCGAAGATATGAATGTTCATGTCAATGAATGGGCTGAGTCGGGATTCCTTAACATTATTGGTGGCTGTTGTGGTACAACGCCAGCGCATATAAAAGGTATGGCGGATGCGGTTGCCAATGTAAAACCTAGGGAAATCAGCGCCAGGAAAATTGCTTGTCGTTTGTCTGGGCTTGAAGCGTTAACCATAGAGGAAAGTTCATTATTTGTTAACGTTGGTGAACGAACTAATGTTACTGGCTCTGCTGTATTTAAGCGCTTAATTACCGAAGAAAATTATGAACAAGCCGTCGCCGTTGCCCTGCAACAAGTTGCCAATGGCGCGCAAATTATAGATATAAATATGGATGAAGGCATGCTTGATTCGAAAGCGGCGATGATCCGTTATTTGAATTTAATCGCCGGTGAACCTGATATCGCGAAAGTGCCGATTATGCTTGATTCTTCTAAATGGGATATTTTAGAAGAAGGCTTGAAATGTATTCAGGGCAAGGGAGTTGTTAACTCAATCAGCTTGAAAGAGGGCGAAGAAAACTTCCGTAAACAAGCTGAACTATTACGCCGTTATGGCGCGGCTGTTATTGTTATGGCCTTCGACGAACAAGGTCAAGCAGACACACGGGTACGTAAGTATGAAATATGTAAACGTGCTTATGAAATTTTAGTCAATGAAATAGGCTTTCCTGCAGAAGACATTATCTTTGATCCCAATATTTTTGCGGTCGCAACCGGTATCGAAGAGCATAATAACTATGCGGTAGATTTTATTGAAGCGGTTGCCGATATAAAAGAAAACCTACCTCATGCGATGATTTCGGGCGGTGTTTCTAACGTGTCATTTTCATTTCGTGGTAATAACCCAGTACGTGAAGCGATTCATGCGGTGTTTTTATATCACGCAATAAAAAATGGTATGGACATGGGCATTGTAAATGCAGGTCAGTTAGCTATTTATTCAGATATTCCTGACGATCTCCGCCTTGCTGTTGAAGATGTCATACAAAATAGCGATGACGACGCAACAGAACGCTTACTTGATGTGGCTGAGTCTTATCGGGGGCAAGCGGGGAGCAAAAATAATAAGGCTGATTTAACCTGGCGTGAGCTACCGATTAAAGAGCGTTTAGAATACTCTTTGGTTAAAGGCATTAATGAATTTATTGTCGAAGATACTGAAGCAGCAAGGCTAGTGGCTGAACGACCTCTTGATGTTATTGAAGGACCATTAATGGATGGTATGAATACTGTTGGCGATTTATTTGGTGCTGGCGAAATGTTTCTGCCACAAGTGGTAAAATCAGCCCGAGTAATGAAACAAGCTGTTGCTCATTTAAATCCATTTATTGAAGCTGAAAAAACTGAAATAAAATCAAACGGTAAAATTTTACTGGCAACGGTCAAAGGTGATGTCCACGATATTGGTAAAAATATAGTCGGTGTTGTTTTACAATGTAACAACTACGAAATTATTGATTTAGGTGTCATGGTTTCTTGTGATGATATCTTGCGTGTGGCGAAAGCCGAAAAGGTCGATGTGATTGGATTGTCAGGTTTGATAACACCGTCACTTGATGAAATGGTGCATGTCGCTAAAGAAATGAAACGTCTTAATTTTGACTTGCCGTTACTTATTGGTGGCGCGACAACATCAAAAGCTCATACTGCCGTTAAAATAGAACAACAATATCAACATCCGGTGATATATGTGCCTAATGCGTCGCGTTCAGTTTCAGTCGTTAGTACCTTACTTTCAGATGATAGTGAGAAACGTGCGGCATTTTTAGCGCGTCAAGATGATGAATATGTGCGGGTACGTGAGCGTCATTATAAAAAAGGACCACGTTCAAGCTTAATATCATTAGAAGATGCACGCGCCAATGCTGCGCCGATAAGTTTTGAAAACTATACCCCTAAAATACCCAATAAACTTGGTATTACGGTACTTGATAATCTTGATTTAAATGTCATTCGAAACTACATCGATTGGACGCCATTTTTCATGACTTGGCAATTATCAGGCAAATATCCGCTTATTTTACGACACGAAGTGGTCGGCGAAGAGGCAACTAATCTATTTAATGATGCTAATGCTTTATTAGACGATATTATTAACAGTAAAAAGTTAACGGCAAAAGCGGTTTTTGGTCTGTTTCCAGCTCATCGTCAACAAGATGATTTAATATTGTTTGCAGATGAAAACCGAGATAAGCAATTGATGAAATTGCATCAATTACGTCAACAAAGTAAAAAGCCAGCAGGGCAGTTTAACCGTTGTTTGGCTGATTATATCGCGGATAAAACCTCAGGTATTAAAGATTATGTTGGTGCTTTCGCGGTATCTGCAGGTTATGGTTGTGACGAGCTAGTGAAGGAGTTCGCCGCTCAACATGATGACTACAATAGTATTTTAGTTAAAGCTGTTGCCGACCGATTAGCAGAAGCGAGTGCTGAATATCTCCATGAAAAAATTCGCAAAGAATACTGGGGATATGCCCCACAAGAGTCGCTTGCTAATGATGATTTAATTCGTGAAAAATATCAAGGTATCAGACCTGCGCCGGGTTATCCTGCCTGTCCAGAGCATACTGAAAAAGGTTTGTTGTGGGAACTACTCAATGTTGAAGAAAATATCGGCATGGAACTAACCTCAAGTTTTGCCATGTGGCCTGGAGCCGCGGTTAGTGGTTGGTACTTTGCTCACCCAGAATCAAAATACTTTGCGGTCGCTAAAGTCGCTAAAGACCAAGTGATTAATTATGCGACTCGAAAAGGGATGACATTGCCACAAGCAGAGCGTTGGCTGTCAGCTAACTTGGATTATGAACCTGAGTAATTAATAGAGTCATTATCATTTAGTTTATACGGCAACGGCCTTAAATCTCTGTAAAGTAGGTTTAAGGCCGTTGTTCATTTGACTACTCAATGTTAAACGACGAGATGACCTGTGTTGTGTATTAAAAGGTTCTTTCGATAAACCAATAAATAGCGATAACGGCGATAAGCGCACTTAACGGTATCACCACGTATTGTCTATATTGAGTTTTTTTAGCAAACCAGCGCGTCGCTAATAAAGCCAAAGCAACGACCGTTATTTGACCCAACTCAACGCCAATATTAAATGAGATCAAGCTACTGACATACTCACTCTTGGGTAAGCCCAGTTCAATAAGTACTGCTGCAAACCCTAAACCGTGCAGTAAACCAAAAGCAAAGATAATGGGTAAGCGCCACTTTGTTAGTTTGTGATAAAAAATATTCTCAATAGCCACGTAAGCAATTGATAAGGCAATAAGCGGCTCTACAATGCTGCTGGGTAGGTTGATAATACCAAATATACCCAAAGCTAGCGTAATGGTATGGGCAAGAGTAAAGGCACTTACCTGCCAGAGCAGTGTTGATGTCTTAGTGGCTAATAAAAATAGCGCGAGCACAAAGAGAATATGATCAAGCCCTTGCGGCAGAATATGTACAAAGCCCTGATAGATATACTCAACAATATTAAGTAGCTTAATTTCGGCTGTTGAAAGTTTACGTACACCACCCTTGATATCATCAATAGAAAAGTGATGGCTGTTCTGGCCGGATAGCACTAAAGATTTCTCTGAACGGCTGACTGTTAATAAGACATCCCCTAAGATGGGCGAAAATATCAAGGCTGCGTTGTTACTTTTTTGTGGTAATTGACCCTGCGACGATAGCTTAATGGTTTTAGTCGGTGAGTCAGCGCGAAGTCTTGCTTTTAATTCAAATACCGTTAGCCCTGAAAAAGGGGCAACAAGCACACTTTCTTCATCAATAATAAAAGCGCTTTGTTGATTTATTATTTGCAATATTTTTGAGAGTAATTGCTTTATTTCAATTAAAGAGAGGTTTTTTAGATGATTAATTAAATCTGCCTCATCTACTGATGATTTTTGATGACTTTTAATGACATGCAAAACATCAATATCGATACTAAGTTGGTAGTTATTATCTACAAGTAATTTTAGCTCTGCTTGGTTAGCTTCATTGGTGTGAGCATTCACTAGTGCAGGTGATAAAAGTAGTAATAGGGCAAAAGTTGTTTGTAAAAGGCGCGTAATCATAAAAGTAATATCAGCTAGTCATTGATAAAAAATAAAGCGACAAATTAACGTATTTAGCACGAAATTAACAGTGGTCAAATTATTATTTCAGTATTGAACTATTAACTTAAAAGTTTATACTGTGTTTGTATACAGTTTAGGTTGAGTTGCCCATAGCGAAAATATGCTTTATTTTTTCACAACGAAATAAGGGACTTTTGATAAACATGATTACTATAATTAAGACATGACTAAAACATGACTCAAAGTCGAAAAATAATACATATAGATATGGACTGTTTCTATGCCGCTGTTGAAATGCGTGACAATGAGTCTTTACGTAATGTGCCACTTGCGGTAGGCGGTACAGGGCCCCGAAGCGTCTTGTGTACGTGTAATTACCAAGCAAGAAAATTTGGTGTTCGCTCGGCAATGCCAGCAATTAAGGCGATGCAACTTTGCCCTGATCTAGTTATTGTTTCAGGCAGAATGGCTGTTTACCAAGAAGTTTCTGCACAAATAAGGGCGATATTTCAACGTTACACTCAGTTGATTGAACCATTGTCGCTTGATGAAGCCTTTCTTGATGTTACCCATAACAAAGAGTTTAACGGCAGTGCGACGCTTATTGCGGAGCAAATACGTCGTGATATTTTTAATGAACTCAATCTAACCGCCTCGGCAGGTGTTGCTCCTAATAAATTTATTGCTAAAATTGCCAGTGATGAAAATAAACCTAATGGTCAATGTGTTGTTACGCCCGCAGACGTGAGTGGTTTCGTTGAAAATTTACCATTGAAAAAAATTCCGGGTATTGGCCCAAAAACAGCACAAAAATTATTGGGTTACGGTTTCTCGTCATGTGCAGATATACGAGCAAGTTCTGTTGCCGTATTAACACCTATTGTCGGCAAGTTTGCCCCTGCATTGTATCAACGAAGTTTTGGTATTGATCATCGCCAATTAGAAACCGACAGAGTTAGAAAATCATTAGCGATAGAAACCACTTTTTCTCAAGACTTGTCTTGTGAAAAAGAGTGTGAAAGTGCCGTTGAGCTTTTATATGAGAAGCTTTTAGTGAGATTAGAAAAACATCAACATATGGTTATTAGTAAGCAAGGGATTAAACTTAAGTTTAATGACTTTACCCAAACAACAGTTGAGCAGCAAAGCAGCCACTGTGATGAAAACACCTTTAAACAATTACTGTTAAAAGCACTGTTGCGTAGTCAATCTAGGGGAATACGTTTAATAGGATTAACGCTAGGTTTTGCTGAGCATAATAACAAAGAAACACAGCAGCTTTGTTTTAGTTTATAACCGGTACTGACTTGATATGATGTCAGTACCGGTATTTTAGTTTTTATTACTGTGCCTATTACTGTGCTTATGCGGGTTTAATGATTTCTTTAACCGCCAATTCTAATTTTGGATCGTTAATATTTGAGCTGGTAGATTTGAAAACAACTTGTCCACTTCTATTGATAAAAAATGTCGTTGGTGTACCTTTTACGCCATATAACTTAGCAACTTTTTCACCTTCAACACCGGTAATAAATTGATAACCTCGTTGAGTAATCGAGTCTTGTGGTTTTGCTCCTTCATCTTCACTAAAACTAATAGCAACAATCTCAATGTCGGTATTTTTATACTTTTCAGTTAGCTCGACTAATTTAGGCTGCAATTTTTTACAATAGGGACACCATGTTGCCCAAAAATGCAAAATCACCGGCTTGCCCTGATAGTCTGCTAATGAAATGCTTTTACCGGCTTGGGTTTTTAGTGTCCAGTCTGGGGCTTGGTTGGCTTTATTGTCATTGGCGTTAACGTTGAACGACAATATGCTAACGAATATTATAATAATTGATAAAAATGCTTTCATGAAACAACCTACTTTTATTTATATGACTAACTACTATAGGAGACCTTGATTACGGCGAAATTATTTCGAGCTTTTTATTAACAAAAAAGCCTATCGTATTGATAGGCTTTTTGGCACTTCATTTAAAAGTATTATAAACCTAACACTTTTTTACCTTGCTTAAAGGTAATGTCAACAGGAATATTAGCCGCTTCAATACGCGCTAAGTCTTCTGCTAAATCGGCTTTAATGACACCGCTTTTTGCAACAAGTGCAGCCACACCTTCATAATCACCATTACCTTGTAAGGTTAAAATAAGCTCAGACAACGAATCAATAGCGGCAGTCATCTTATCAATGTTGACAGAGTATAACCCTTGCGAGTTACGGGTAAACGCCCCTTGCTCAGCAAAGTAATTAAACCGTACCATGTTGGCTTTACCGTGAGCAGATGTTGCGCCAAAGCGCACTGAACGGAAAATTCCCGCTAAGAAGGTTGTGTAATAATCTTGCAATGTACCTTCTTCAATGGCGCCTTTAATGAGTAACTGGCGGATCATATAAAGCCCAAGGATATCGGCTTTACCTTCTTCTAGTGCCGAAGCATGCTCTTTTAATGATTGGCGTACTGTGCCCTTATCATTAATGGTATTTTTGATACCCAAACCATGGGCAACCTCATGAAACATCGTATTAGCAAAGAAGGCATTGAATGTTACATTTTCACGTTGCTCAGCAACGATTAAGGTACTAGCAATGGGTAACATAATATTATCGAACTTAGCTTGCATCGCATTTTTAAGTTGTAAGCGGCGCGTACCTTTCTCTAACTGTACTTTTTCGTCATTGGGGAGATTAATCGCAATTGTTTTACTACCGGCATTAGAATGACCTGCATAATAAATGACGTCATATGCGTTTAAGTCTGCATCAGAGCCGGGTACTTCTTTTTTATAAGCTTTTTTAACGGGTAAGTCTTTTTGTAATTCGGGTAAATATTCAGCATATTTAGCGAGCTTTTCACTCCAGGCTAAATCTTTAATCAGCACATAAGATTCAAAAGCAGCGCGGTAACCATAAAGCTGATCTTCGTAGGTTTCTATTGGGCCAATAACGACATCAATAGGATTGTTTTTCATATCCATCCAAGCAAAATCAGACGCTTGAAAGTCATCATGACGGATTGCTGTTGCACGTAAATTTAAGTAATTTGCAAATTCTTTATCATCAGCAAAGCTTGATGCTTTTTCTAATATAGCCGCAATACGATTAATGCTATCGCTATAAAGCTCAGAAAAAGCCACTGACGTTAATTGTCCATCGCTGGTACGCTTAACGACCGAATATAAGCCACTTTTGTCAGCAAAATCTGCTTGCTCAAATTCAGCTTTGGTTAAGTCATTAGGGTAAAACTCTGCGCCAGCCGCTTTTGCTTGATATCCAGAAAGGAAAGGTTTATCGCCATCTAATCTATCCCAAGGACCATAATTGATACGGGCAAATTCACGGACCTTTTCATCATCAATACTAGCAAGGAAGCTTGCTTTGTCTTCACCAAAAGCCTGTTGCCAGAAAAGTTCATCAATAATATCTGAAGCTTCAATAAGCAATACGATCATTTTTTTCTGGTTTTCAGACAAGTGGCTCAAATCAGCACTAAGTGTTACTGGCTTATATATGTCTAAACGACTTTTGGCTTCTGCTAATAAAGTAGGCGCTGAACGTGGTTGTTTATTATTTTCACTACAAGCGCTTAATAGGCTAGTGGCAAGCAAAAGGCCAGTAGCGAGTTTTGTTAGTCTCATTTTTATTCTCACGTATTTTTTGAATATGTATATATAACGCAAAGAGATTACCAAAAATGGCAGGATGCGCAAGGTCTTAATCTATGGGATGGGATCAGGTTTTAGTGAGTTTGTTTTATTGGCGGGGTAAAAAAATTAAATAATAGGCAAAAAAAAACCAGCATAAGCTGGTTTTTTAATTCAATAACAAAAATTAAAGCGCTTTAATAGCAGCGTTTAAACGACTCTTACTACGAGCAGCTTTATTTTTGTGAATAAGACCTTTGCTTGCAAAACGATCTAAGATCGGTTGTGCAGCAGCAAATTCTTTAGATGCTGTGTCTTTGTCACCAGCTTCAATTGCAGCGAGTACTTTTTTGAATAGAGTGCGCATCATTGAACGACGACTTGCATTATGTTGACGGCGTTTTTCTGATTGAACCGCGCGTTTCTTCGCCTGCTTTGAATTAGCCAAGGTGAACTCCTAAAATATGATTGTATATATAGCCTAAATTTAAGGCGAGGAAATATGCCTTTTTTTAGCTCGATTGTCAAACCTTTTACCGGTTTAATTTACTTAATAACGATGAATTTACCATTATATAATAATTATCATTATTGGTTACTAAATAATGGCGCTATTTTACCTGTTATTTACAGGATTTAAAATAGATTAAAAACTTCTTTGCATTTACTTGTTTATCACAGGTAAAAAGCTGCATAATATTAATGAAAAATTACATCTTGGAATATGATGATTTATATCGATTTATTGGAGCTATGCATTGAGTAAAAAGTTAATGAAATCAGGTCTTATAGTGAGTTTTATGACCTTGATTTCTCGTGTGCTCGGCTTGGTTCGAGATGTTGTTATTGCGAACATTATTGGTGCAGGTTTAGCGTCTGATGTTTTTTTCTTTGCCAATAAAATTCCCAATTTTCTACGTCGATTATTTGCCGAAGGTGCTTTTGCACAAGCTTTTGTCCCCGTGTTGAGTGAATATCATACCAAAGATGAGGCAGATGGGCTGAGTTTGAAAGAAGGTGAAACACGTAAATTAATCGCTCAAGTTTCAGGCACCTTAGGTGTAATTGTTACCATAGTAACGCTTATTGGCATGATAGCCTCGCCGTTATTTGTGATTTTATTTGGTTTTGGTTGGTTTGTAGATTGGCTTAACGATGGTCCCAAAGCTCAACAGTTTGAGTTAGCCTCATCACTACTAAAAATTACCTTCCCCTATTTATGGTTTGTCAGCTTTACCGCACTTGCCGGCGCGATTTTAAATACTTTTGGTCGATTTGCTGTTTCTTCTTTTACACCCGTTTTACTTAATGTTTGCATTATTGGCTGTGCAATCTACTTGTCACCCTTATTCGACAATCCTGCTTTTGCATTAGCTTGGGGCGTATTTTTAGGAGGCTTAGCTCAGTTCTTATTTCAAATACCTTTTTTGATTAAAGCCGGTGTCTTTGTTAAACCAAAATGGGCTTGGCACGCGAAAGGTGTAAAAAAAATCCGCAAACTTATTGTTCCTGCTTTGTTTGGCGTTTCTGTTACGCAAATTAATTTACTGCTTGATACCCTAATAGCCAGTATCTTAGTCACTGGCTCGATTAGTTGGCTTTATTACGCCGATCGTTTATTAGAATTTCCCTTAGGGTTATTTGGTATTGGTATAGCTACCGTTATTTTGCCCAGTTTAGCTAAATTGCATACTAAGCAAGACAAAGAAGAGTTTAGTGAGACGATTACTTGGGGCTTAAAAATTGTTTCTTTATTTGGCTGGCCCGCACTTGCAGGGTTAATGGTATTAGCTCAGCCGATTATTATGATTTTATTTATGCGTGGTGAGTTTTCTCAAGAAACTGTTTTACAAGTCTCTTATGCCTTATTTGCTTACCTTTCGGGTTTAATCAGCTTTATGTTTATTAAAATATTAGCGCCGGCTTATTACGCACGCCAAGATACCAAAACCCCCGTAAAAATAGGTATTAAAGCGATGGCAGCCAATATGATTTTCAATCTGATGTTGGCACCTTTTTTTGGTTATGTAGGTTTGGCCATCGCTACAGCTATGTCGGCAACACTCAATGCGTTAATGCTTTACCATGGTTTAAAAAGTAATAATATCTTTGCATTGTCTAAAACAACGTGGTGGTTTTTTGCGCGGCTTATCTTTTCTGCAGGGATAATGGCAGTGGTTGTTTTTACGTTATCACCCCCGTTTAAAGTTTGGTTAGCGATGGAAACCACCTTGCAAATTCAACAATTACTTATTTGCATTACTTTAGGTATGCTCAGTTATTTTATTTCTATTGCTGCACTGGGAATTCGAGTGAAAGATTTCAAAGTTAAAGTAACTGAAAAATAAATTGATGAAATTAGCTTCAGGTGCTGATTCTTAAGCCTGAGTGATATATAATTTATTGGTTTTTATTCATTAATGGCGACACTTGTCTACTAATGTCAGTCAAATTTAGGTTTTTTAATTAAATGCAGTTAATACGCGGTATCCACAATATTCAAGCTGAAGATCATGGCTGTGTGTTAACCATAGGCAATTTTGACGGTGTTCATTTAGGACATGCTCGCGTTATAAAGGCTTTAATTGCAAAAGCTAAAGCATTGAATTGTACACCAGCAGTGATGATTTTTGAGCCTCAGCCGCAAGAGTTATTTTCTCCTGAAACGGCTCCTGCAAGATTGACACGTTTAAGAGATAAATATTTTCTTTTAAAAAATTTGGGTGTAGAACGTTTGATTTGTGTTAATTTTCATCGAGAATTTGCCAATAAAAGCGCGTCAGAGTTTATCGAACTTTTATTAGTTCAACAGCTAGGTATTAAACATTTAATTATTGGTGACGATTTCCGCTTTGGAAAGAACCGTTTAGGCAATTTTAGTCTGCTAAAACAAGCCGGTGAAAAATTTGATTTTGCTGTTTCTGATACCGCAAGTTTCAAACTTGAAAATTGTCGGATCAGCAGTACCCAAATACGTAATGCTTTAGAGAATAATCAACTAGCTGACGCAGAAAGAATGCTAGGTCGGGCTTACTCTATTATCGGTCGGGTTTTTCATGGTGATAAGCGTGGCCGAAAACTAGGGTTTCCTACCGCAAATGTTTTATTAAAAAGACGAGTTTCACCTATTTCCGGTGTTTTCGTGGTAAAAGTAAATACGGTTAAAGAATGCTTTTATGGTGTGGCTAATATTGGTTCAAGGCCAACAGTGTCTGGTATTAGGCAGCAGCTAGAAGTACATATTTTTAACTTCAATGAAGACATTTATGGTCAAACCATTGAAGTGGTTATGCTAAATAAATTAAGAAATGAAATAAAGTTTTCATCACTAGATGAATTAACTAAGCAAATATCACAAGATAGTGAGCAGGCAAAAGCCTTTGTTCAAGATTTATAAATAAAATAGATACGTGAGTTAATAGTAAAATTAATATCAAGCCAATGTCGATTTTACTATTAACTTATTAGAGGCTAACCACCAGTTAGCGAATATAACAACGGATAATGATTTAAATGAGTGATTATAAACAAACCCTAAACTTGCCAGCTACTTCTTTCGCGATGAAAGGTAACATGGCAAACCGTGAACCAAACATGCTAAAAGAGTGGGCTGAAAAAGATCTGTACGGCCAAATTCGAGCGGCTAAAAAAGGTAAGAAATCATTTATTTTGCATGACGGTCCTCCGTATGCAAATGGTGATATTCACTTAGGTCATTCTGTTAATAAAATTCTTAAAGATATTATTGTTAAATCAAAAACGTTATCTGACTTTAACGCACCGTTCGTGCCTGGTTGGGATTGCCATGGTTTACCGATTGAATTAATGGTTGAGAAAAAAATTGGTAAGCCAGGTCATAAAGTTTCTGCCAGTGTTTTTCGAGAAAAATGTCGTGAATATGCAGCCAAGCAAGTTATTGGGCAGCGTGAAGACTTTAAACGCTTAGGGATTTTTGCTGATTGGGAAAAACCTTACCTCACTATGGATTTTGGTACTGAAGCCAATATCATACGTGCTTTAGGTAAAATAGCTGAGAATGGTCATTTACATCAAGGGTTCAAACCTGTGCATTGGTGTACTGATTGTGGTTCTTCTTTGGCTGAAGCTGAAGTTGAATACAAAGATAAACAATCGCCAGCGATTGACGTAAAATTCACCGTAGTTGACCAAAGTGTTGCTGATAAGTTTGATCACCCTGAAAATCATCAAGGTGAAGGTGAAGTATCGGTTGTTATTTGGACCACTACACCTTGGACACTTCCGGCTAACCGAGCAGTTTCTGTTAATGCTGACGTTGAATACACTTTAGTACAATGTGAAACCGAGCAGGGCAAAGTACGTTATATTTTAGCGTCGGACCTAGTGACAGCATGTATGGACCGTTTTGGAATTGATAAATATCATGCATTAGGGTTTTGTAAAGGTAGCGATTTAGATTTAGTGCAACTTAAACACCCATTTTATGATTTTACTGTACCAATGATCTTAGGCGAGCATGTAACGACTGACTCTGGTACGGGTTGTGTACATACAGCACCTGGTCATGGTGTTGAAGATTTCGTGGTGGGCAAAATATATAACCTTGAAGTAGCTAACCCTGTTGGCGCTAATGGTGTTTATTTAGAAGATACGCCATTGTTTGCTGGCCAACATGTTTTTAAAGCCAATGCCAATGTCGTTGAAACATTGAAAGAACATGGCACTTTAGTACATCACCATGCAATAGAGCATTCTTACCCGCATTGCTGGCGCCACAAAACACCCTTAATTTTTCGTGCTACACCACAATGGTTTATTAGCATGGATAAAAAAGGTTTACGCCAAGATTCATTAAACGAAATTGAAAAAACGCAATGGATCCCTGATTGGGGTCAACGCCGTATCGAATTGATGGTTGAAGGTCGCCCTGACTGGTGTATTTCACGTCAACGTACTTGGGGCGTGCCAATGGCATTATTTATTCATCAAGACTCGGGTGCTTTACATCCACGCAGCATTGAACTGATTGAAACGGTTGCTAAGCGTGTTGAAGAAAAAGGCATTCAAGCATGGTTTGATTTAGACGCTGCTGAGCTTATTGGTGATGACGCTAAAGAATATATTAAAGTACCAGACACCTTAGATGTATGGTTTGACTCTGGAACGACTCATTACTCCGTTGTTAATGCACGTGAAGAATTTGATGGCGTTGCAGATTTATACCTTGAAGGCTCAGATCAACATCGTGGTTGGTTTATGTCGTCAATGATTTCATCGGTAGCGATGAATGGTAAAGCGCCTTATAAGCAAGTACTAACACATGGCTTTACCGTTGATACTAACGGTCACAAAATGTCTAAGTCATTAGGCAATGTTATTACACCAAAAGAAATCACCAGTAAGTTAGGTGCAGACATTTTGCGTTTATGGGTAGCTTCAGTTAACTATACGCAAGAAATTACTGTCTCTGATGAAATCTTTAAGCGTCAAGCCGATGCGTACCGTCGTATTCGTAATACCTCGCGTTTTTTATTATCAAACCTTAATGGTTTTGATCCTAAAACTGATTCAGTCGCTTTTGACGATATGGTTGCACTTGACCGTTGGGCTGTTGATAAAGCTGCACAATTGCAAAAAGAAATTGTTAGCGCTTATGATGACTACGAATTTAATGTTGTTGTTCATAAGCTAATGAACTTCTGTACCACAGAATTAGGTGGCTTCTACTTAGATATTATTAAAGACCGTCAATATACAGCGAAAGAAGACAGTACGGCGCGTCGCTCTTGTCAAACCGCTATGTATTTAATCGCTGAAGCGATGACTCGCTGGATGGCTCCTATTTTATCTTTTACTGCACAAGAAATTTGGCAAGCGCTACCGACTCCGTCTGGTGAAACGCGTGACGAATTCGTTTTCACCGGTGTTTGGTTTAATGGTTTGCCTAAGGCAGAAACAAGTAATACTTTAAACAATGATTACTGGAATGAAATTTTACTTGTGCGCACCGAAGTAAACAAAGCACTAGAAAATGCCCGTAAAGAAAAACAAGTGGGTAAAGCGCTTGAAGCAGCGGTTATTTTATATAC
Source organism: Colwellia sp. BRX8-4 (assembly GCF_014077345.1). Lineage (NCBI taxonomy): Bacteria > Pseudomonadati > Pseudomonadota > Gammaproteobacteria > Alteromonadales > Colwelliaceae > Colwellia > Colwellia sp. BRX8-4. The sequence goes on along the minus strand of NZ_JACGVS010000026.1, from coordinate 19,461 downwards.
CAACGCAGAGCTTGCTGAAAAATTACAACAATTAGGCGAAGAACTTCGCTTTGTTTTGATCACCTCTAAAGCTACGGTTGAAGTAGTTGACAGTGCACCAACGGGCGCTTTAGCAACTGAGATTGAAGGCTTATGGTTAACGGTTGCACCAGCAACAGGCACCAAATGTGAGCGTTGTTGGCATGTAACTGAAGACATCGGGGAAGATGAAAAACATCCTGAACTTTGTGGACGTTGTATTACCAACGTAGAGGGTGAGGGCGAGAAACGCCAATTCGCCTAAATATTTGTGTATTCTTTGCTATTTCATCCAAGAATTGCAGAAAAGTACTCAGCTAGTTAACTAGGCTGTGTGCTTTAGCTTTATTCTTGAATGAACTAGCTTTGAATAAGCCAATATTTCATCGATTAGTTTTGTTGAAAAGCCTTAGTCAGACATTCACAAAACATGCTAACTATCTCATTAGTTATATAACAACAACTATTAGCACAGTAGAAATATGAAAATTAATAAACTTTTTACAGAAACGGGTTTTAAATGGTTATGGTTAACCGTTTTATTTTTGATTATTGATCAAGTAACCAAGCAACTGGTTGTTAACTCATTTGATTTATATGAGTCGATGAACATTTTACCTTTCTTTGATTTGAGATATGTACAAAACCCAGGTGCAGCCTTTAGCTTTCTTGCCGACCAAGACGGTTGGCAACGTTGGTTCTTTACCATTATTGCTGCTATTGCCAGTGTGGTTTTTTTAGTGTGGTTGGCTAAAACGCCAAAGAATAATGCACTATTAAGTATCGCTTTAGCGTTTATGCTCAGTGGCGCAGTGGGCAACTTAATTGACCGGGCATTATTTGGCTATGTTATCGACTTTTTAGACTTTTATATTGCCGATAATCATTGGCCAGCCTTTAATGTCGCAGACTCTGCTATTTTTATTGGCGCGGCATTGATGATTTTTGATTCCTTTAAAAATGGTGATTCAGCCAAGAAAACTGAAATTACTAAGACAAAAGTAGACGAGAAATAAAATGACAATGTTAATTACTGATAAATCTGAAGTTATCGCTCATATTACCATGAAATTATCTGATGGCTCAGCGGCAGACAGTACCAAAGTAAACAAAAAGCCTGCTAAAATTATTATGGGCGATGCCAGTATTTCTCCTGCCTTTGAAGCGCAATTGTTAGGCCTTGCCGCTGGAGATTCTAAAGAATTTACCCTCGAAGCAAAAGATGCTTTTGGCGAACCTAATCCAGATAATTTCCATTACGTTGATGCAGATAAATTTGGTAGTGACGTACCAGCAGAAGTGGGCAGTATCATTACTTTCACACAACCTGGCAATATAGAGTTACCTGGTATGGTCAAAGAAGTGATCGGTACATCAGTCACTATTGACTTTAATCATCCGCTAGCGGGACAAGCAGTAACATTTGTTATTGACGTTGTTGAAGTTTTATAATCGTTAACTCTTAGGACTTTTAAGTCTTTCAGGAACAAATTATGGAAATTATTTTAGCTAACCCTCGTGGTTTTTGTGCTGGCGTAGACCGAGCGATTAGTATCGTAGACCGCGCGTTAGACTTATTTGGTGCGCCCATTTATGTACGCCACGAAGTAGTACATAACAAGTTTGTTGTTGATGGCTTAAAAGACCGCGGCGCGATATTTGTTGATGAACTTTTTGAAGTTCCTGACGATAATACCGTTATTTTTAGTGCTCATGGCGTCTCTAAAGCGGTACGTCAACAAGCTAAAGACCGTGGTCTAAAAGTATTTGACGCTACTTGTCCATTAGTGACTAAAGTACATATGGAAGTGTCACGTACCAGTCGTAAAAATATTGAATGCATTCTTATTGGTCACGCTGGACACCCTGAAGTTGAGGGTACGATGGGACAATATGAAAGTGAGCATGGCGGGATTTATTTAGTTGAGTCTGTTGCTGATGTAGCAACACTTGAAGTAAAAGACCCTTCTCAATTGTATTATTGTAGCCAAACGACTTTATCCATTGATGATACGTCAGAAGTGATTGACGCATTGAGGAATAAGTTCGCTTTAATTAAAGGCCCCCGCAAGGACGATATTTGTTATGCAACACAAAATCGTCAAGACGCGGTACGCACTATTTCTGCACAAGTTGATTTACTGTTAGTTGTTGGCGCCAAAAACAGCTCTAACTCTAATCGCTTACGTGAACTCTCTGAGAAGTTGGGCACACCTTCCTACCTGATTGATACTTTTGCCGATATTCAACCACAATGGCTTGAAAATGTTAATAAAATTGGTGTCACTGCCGGAGCTTCTGCCCCCGCAATACTTATCCAACAAGTTATTGACGCACTAAAAGACTTTGGTGGTCAAGAGGTTATCGAATATCCTGGTCGTGAAGAGAACACAGTATTTGCGGTACCTATAGAATTGCGCTAATCTTAAAATATCAGGTTAAGTGGTTGAATGTAATTTTATCCGTTATATGAGTGCTTAAATTTAAAGCATTTTAATAACAATATTCATGACTTAACCTTATTATTCTGAATAGTCACTATGTACATAGGCTATTCAATAATAGATTTTTAAGGTATGAGTTAATGCGGTTCACGTTAGTGATTTTTAACACATATAAGTTCTCAATCGAATTCTTAGCGCTACGCTTAGTTTCGCTTCTCCTCGCCTTTAAAATTCTATTTGGGTCTGTTTTGTGTTTGTCACTTAAAAGTATACTCATCAATGCTGTTTCTTTTATTTATCTCCCATTCACTCTATATTTTAAAGCATTATTTTTCTGGGTAGTCAGCAATTTTTGTCAGTGTATTAAGGAGTCTCATGGGTAACAGCACACTTAGGACGAGTTATCCTAAAAGAAAACCAGCCCAAGTACAAAAGGGCATGACACTAATAGAGGTTTTAGTCGCTTTAGTTATTTTAGTGACGGGTATTTTTGGTGCGGTTGCCATGCAGGCGTCAGCTAAGAAAGGCAGTTTTGATGCGATGCAACGCTCTGTAGCCTCAGCGTTAGCTCAAGATATTATCGAACGAATGCGCAGTAATGATTCTGATATTCTTACTTTAGAGAGTTATCAAGGTGTTTATGGCGCAGCATTGAATACTCCGCCTGACGCTGACGTTAGGTGTAATTCAGTTGCTTCTTTGTGTACAAGTGCACAAATGACCACCAATGATTTGTATGAATGGGAAGTCAAACTTATGGGCGCTGATGTTACTGCTGGTGGTAAAAATACTGGTGGCTTAGTTGGTGCTGTCGGTTGTATTGATCATAATAAAAATGCAGTTACTGTTGTGATCAGCTGGCAGGGCAGAGTCGCAACGGCTGATGGTTATGACGCCGATAACAATAGTTCTGCAGCTGCAACACTGGCCAACGCCTGTGGTACAAGTACCAGTAAACGTCGACAAGTTACGGTTGAAGCTTTTATATATTAAGGCAAGCAAAGCAATCACTGTTAACGTTCATCGTGATGTTAATGCTTTGAATTATAGATAATATTGATTTTGTTTAGTAAGAGATGATAATGGTTAATGCTCAACGAGGTTTTAGTTTAATCGAAATATTTATATCGCTTGCGGTAGGTTTAATGTTGCTGCTAGGCATATTAAGTGTTTTTGTTGGTATGAAAACGACCACTGTTGAGACCACCAGTTATGGAGAGTTACAAGAAAATGGCAGGTATGCGATTAGCTTACTCAGTGATGACTTATTACGACAAAGCTTTTGGGGCGACTTATCAGGAAACCTCGATGTAAGTGGCTTGGTAAGTTCACCTTTACCATCAACAGTTTCTGGTGATTGTATTGGTGAAGGCGTTAATAATGCCAGTTTCCCTGCAGCTATTGGCCATTTTAGAACCTTGTGGGGGAAAACAGTCAACAATGTCAACTTAATGGGCTGTATTACCAATGCTAAAATTGGTTCTGATGTATTGCAATTAAAAAGAGCTGTTTCATCAACGACAGCGCTAGCCGATATTTCTAGTGATAACTACTATATCATTTCAAACCCTAATACGGCTGCGATATTTGCGGGTGGCGCTGCCATACCAACACTAAATTTGGGCCAGATCTGGGAATATCAGCAGCACATTTACTATGTGCGTGAAGACAATCAAGGCACCAATAAAGTGCCGGTTCTAGTGCAAGGTCGATTACAAAATAAAGCTTCGGTGATGAATCTTGATATGGTCGTTGAAGGCATTGAATACATCCGCTTTATGTATGGCGTAGATACGACCAACAACGGTATCGTCAATGCTTTTATTTCTGCAGATAACATGACAACAGCTTACTGGGATAATGAAAGTAATGTACGGATACTTGCCGTTAAGATTTTTGTCTTAGCGCGAAATATCTTGCCTGACAGAGATTATGAAAATCTTAACACTTATCAGCTTGGTGATCTTCCTATCAACTTTATCGATGGTGAAGGTAAAGGGGATAATTATCGACGTTTATTATTTAGCTCTACCATCACACTTTACAATGCGAGGGTCGACTCATGGCCATAAAAGTTATAAGAAACCGTTATTTAATTTGTTCTGGTAATTTAAAACTAGGTCACAAACAAAGCGGTGTTGTGCTAATCGTTTCACTAGTTTTTTTGATTGCTTTAACCGCCGTTGCTGCTGCATTGATGCAAAATACCACCATTGATATGAAAATGTCTGGAGCAAGTGAAGAAAAAGTGGTTGCTACCCAAGAAGCGGTTAGTACTATTGATGAAGTTATTTATAAAGAAGTCACGCAAATAAGTGGAACCAATGCTTTTGCTTCTGAAATCGCCAAATTTCCACTCTCACCCGTAGTGAGTAGTGCAAGTAATACCAGTGCAGAAATTACACTGGCTAATCCGTATAAGATTGCAGCCGATTGCCCCCACTCTCGAGCAGCTTCTTCCGTACAGGTATTTAAGTGTAATGTACTTAAGGTGCAGGTCACTCGACTGTATGGTCGCACCAACAAAAGCACCATAGAAGTTAATTCTGGTGTATCGCAACAACTACTTAATGTGGGGAACTGATCATGAAAAAATTATTATTATGTAGCGCATTGATATTTACATCTCTTGCTGCTTATAGTGAAGATATTGAACTGTATATTGGTGATGCAGCACAGCGTACCGGTAATAAACCACAAGTACTGATTATTTTTGATAATTCAGGCAGCATGAATAGTTTAGAGTCAGTCGATGAACCCTATGATCCTAATACAGTTTACCCCGCGGTTGGAAGCGATAACTCCTTATCAGATAAATTTATTTATTTTACTCGAGGTGGCATTGATGGCTCTTCTTCCCTTGTTCCCGATAGTCCTAGTGAAAGCCGTCGTTTTCTTGATGCTATTAATAGCTGTGCAACTGCCCGTGAACGTTTAGCATCTGTTGGCTTTTATACCGGACACATTCGTGAATATGCCTTTCAAGGAAACTCAGGTAGCTGGCAAGAAATTCCCGATAACAATGGTGCTAATATTGATGTCATTGACTGCGAAGATGATGTTAATTTAGTGCCTGCAAACCCTGAGGTTAATGCAGGTATAAAAACAAATAACGGTTCTGTTGTTGATTTACCCGATGGCTTTCCCATCGATGGTGAGGGTTCGAAACAAAGTCCTGTTTATTATACGGCAAACGCCAATAATTCAAATGTTATTTGGTCGGGTGAGGTTGTTACACTTTATACCGACAACTATTTGCGTTGGGCAAACAGTGAAACGCTTGAACAGGTTAATCGCACCCGTTTAGAAATAGCACAAGATACCGTTACTGATTTAATTGAATCGGCACCTTCTGTTGATTTTGGTTTACAAGTTTTTAATTATAACCATTCTGGCGAATTTGTTCGCGATGGCGGCAGAATTGTTTTTGGTATCCAAGAAATGACCGCAGCAGCTCGCGCTGAATTAGTAAATATTATTGATTTAGATATTGATGGTGAAACGAATACGCCATTATGTGAATCACTTTATGAGGCTTCGCGCTACTTTGCAGGTATGTCAGTAGATTTTGGTGATAATGATTCAAATTATGATGGTAATACTTATCGTGGTAATACACCGCCAAGAGATACCTCTATTGAAGATGCGGGGGTTTATCAATCCCCCTTTAATTCATGTACTAATGAAGTTTATGTGATTATGATTACAGATGGTGAGCCGACTAGGGATCTTGCCGCTAACACTTATATTCAAAGCTTACCTGATATCGGCCTACCGTTTAACGTTAATGGTACTAATAACTATTTAGCGGCACTCGCGGGTTGGATGCACACCCATGATTTACATAGCACCTTACCTGATGTGCAATCATCAACACTCTTTACGATAGGGTTTGGCCAAGATGCTATTGATGATGCGGGAGCGTTATTACGTGAAGCTGCAAAATTGGGGGGTGGTCAATATTACCCGGCTAAAGATCCCAGTGCCTTACTGGCTTCACTTCAATCGGCATTAACCAATATTTTGGAAGTGAATACTAGCTTTACAGCTCCTTCGGTTGCCTCAAATAATTTTGATAGAACCGAAACTTTAGATTCAGTTTATTATGCGATGTTCGTTCCTGATCATGGTGCAAGGTGGCAAGGAAATTTAAAAAAACTTAAAGTGACCGATGGTCAGCAAGTCGATAGAACGGGTGCTGGTGCTATTGATGATAATGGCAATATTTCAAAAAATGCCAAAACCTTTTGGAGCACAGATACCAATCCAGATGGTAACGATGTTAAAAAAGGTGGCGTAGCTGAAATGTTACGTACTAAATCTACACGCGTTATTGTCAGTGATATTGGGGTTAATGGTGCCTTAATGCTACTAACACGAACGAATGCCGAAACATCCTACGGTGACGAAGCGACGCTAGCAAGTGAATTGGATACTGAAATTGATGACATTGATGGCATGCTCAATTGGGCCAAGGGAATTGACGTTGATGATGAAGACAACGATAGTTCAACCACAGATATCCGTAGTGATGTTTTTGGTGATCCACTGCACTCTAAACCACTAGTTATTAATTATGGTGGTGCAAGTAATGATCAAGATATTCGCATAATCGTTGGCACCAATGCGGGTGTTTTACATATGTTTGACGATAACGGTGAAACGGTTGATGAAAACTGGTCTTTTATGCCTAAAGAATTTTTTTCAAAAATAAAAGCTTTACGTGAAAACTTTACTTCATCAGGTAAATCATACGGCATAGACAGCCCTGCCGTTTCATACTTGCTGGACGTCAATGGTGATGGGTCTATTGATAGTACAAGTGGTGATAAAGCATGGATATTTTTTGGTTTACGTCGTGGCGGTTCTTCATATTATGCTATGGATGTTAGTGACCCCGATACTCCTAAGTTATTGTGGCACCTAGATGCAAGCTCACCAGGATTTAGCTATTTAGGACAATCATGGTCGCAACCTAAAATAGGATTTTCAGCGCTTAATATAGAAAATGGTACACCAAAACCTGTACTCTTTTTCGCTGGCGGATATGACACAACTAAAGATAACTTAACCGTTGGTGCAGATGATACCTTAGGCCGAGCTGTTTATATGGTCGATGCAGAAACAGGTGTACTAAAATGGAGTTTAAGCCCTGATGCAACGAGTGCAACTAATACTCAATTTACTGAGATAACTGATAGCGTGCCTTCTAGCCTCGCTATCTTAGACAGTGATTCTGATGGTTTAACCGATCGTCTTTATTTTGGCGATACCGGTGGAAATTTTTGGCGTGTTGATATGCCAGGCAATGCTCCCTTTAGTGGAACATCGCCGTGGACTGCTTTTAAATTAGCTGAGTTGGGTGGAACAACTCATGCGACAGATCGCCGTTTTTTTAGCGAACCTTCAATTGCTAGAACGTATATTTCAGACACGATAGAAACTACATCAGTTGATGCTAATGGTACTAGTTCAACCGTGGTAACAAAACAGGAAAGACCCTACGAAGCGATACTTATTGGGAGTGGCGACCGATCAACACCTGCGGCCAATGATACTGACGATAAATTTTTCATGATTAAAGATGCCAATATTGTAACCACATCATTTGTTGCTTCACCTACGCACCCACAATTGGCAATACCCGCTGTTATCTTAGCAACAGATCTTTACGACTACACTAACAACCCGTTTGGCCAGGCATTGACTGCCGAAAATTTGCAGACACTCGAAATAAACGTTGGCAATAAAAAAGGTTGGTTTATGGATTTCGTTGGCGATGGTGAGAAAAATACGGCCTCAGCCATCGTTATTAATGGCGTTGCTTACTTCACTTCATTTACCCCTGCCGCGGTCTCTGCAGATCCTGACAGTTGTGAATTAAGTGATGGTTCGGGTATTTTATATGCGGTGGACTTAGCGCTTGGCACGACTGTCTATGACTGGAGAACATGGGAAATAGCGGCCGGTATTCCTGATACTCCTTCAATTATTATTACTAAAGACCCAAAAGCGCCTCAAGAACCTTGCGAAGGCGATTGTCCGCCTGTTGAAGAGGAAGCAGAAGTGATTGCCACGATAAAACTATTAGCAGGGAAAATTATTCCGTTAGGCGTTAGCCTAGAAACGTCAAGAATTTACCTTTATGTAACGGAGTCAAATTAATGATAGTGAGTAAAAATAAAGGGCGAGTTAAAGGTTTTACTTTGCTTGAGCTAATGATATCGGTTGCTGTAGTGGGCATTCTAGCTTCGATTGCTTATCCGTCATATATTGATAATATTTCAAGGGCAAATCGTAGCGAGGGCCAACGTGAATTGTTGCGCTTAGCAAGTTTGCAAGAGCAGTATTTTATTGATCATCGAGCATACACCACAGATATGAAAAAATTAGGTGCGTCTGCAGACCCTTATATTACAGACTCGGGCTTTTATAGCATTGATGCTGTGGTAGTTGGGGTAACATATACCCTTAAAGCTACGGCGAGAGGTACGCAAGCGACTAATGATTCTTCTTGTTTAACCTTATCGGTAACCGATAGTGGTCAGAAAACAGCAACATCAACCAATTGCTGGGAGTAATATGATGAAATTGTTATTTAAGCATTGCTTAGCGCTCAACTTACTTTTTGTAAGCCTACTTGTTATAAGTATTGATAGCGTGGCAAAGACGACAGACAAATCGACAAAAATTAAGATTAAATGTCATGTTGAACTAATGGGCGGTAACGACATTATTCATTTTGGCATTATTGGTTCTAATAAACTGGCAAAATATCCTGATTGGTTAGTCGGTAAAAAAATAGCGACTGGCTTTTCAAAGCAAAAGCAGCAAGTTCATCAAGTAAAAGAGTGTGTTAAATCAAATGATGATTTTTCCAATGATCTTTCAAAAAAATTAGATGAAAACACTGCTCGTTAAAGAGGAGACTTAACTGCAAGTAATTTCATTGCCTGAGCGGTCTTCATCAATGCCGTCGCTATCTGTGTCTGAGGTAACGTATGAACGTCCAGAGGTAGTTACTGTAATACCTCTTGACTTGGCCGGGTAGTCTTTTGGACAATATTTAAATGGGCTAGCACTAACGCCACCTGTGATGTTGCCTGTAGGTCTGTATATAATGCTATCTTGGCCGTACTGAAGTTTGTCATTAGTTTTTATTTTAGCCTTTACTGCAACTATTCTTTCGTCAGAGGCGGGTTCATAAGTTTTATCGCCATCTATATCAATAAAAACACTGACTTCGTTTTGCCAATTAGTATCACAACTATTACTTGCATTAAGTGGGCACAAGGTAACCGATTGTTCTGCATTTATGGCGGTATTTCTTGCTGTTAATAGTAGTCTTTGTAAATGAGAAATTTCATTGTCGACGCGTGTTTCAACTAAAAAACTATTGAAGTTTGGTAGCGCTATCGCCATTAACGTTGCCCCAATAGCGATAGTTATCATCAATTCAACGAGTGTAAAGCCCTGTCGCTTGTTGTTTGATTGCAAATAATCATACTTCATAATATAAGCCTTAATTTCTTGTTATACCCATGAGAGCACCTAGTTAGTCTTATGGGGATTACATCATATTCAAAACTGTGTGAGAATATTTCAAGATAATTAAGTTATATCACTTAAGTCACTCTTTCGCTAGGTTGCTGTTATCGATATCAGAGCTTGTTATTATTAAAATGATAACAAGCTCTATGCTTTTTAAAAGCGCTTGTTGTCATAGATTAGTGACAGCGAATGATTCGACCGCTACGATTTTCATCGGCTCCATCCATATTTTGGTCGCTCGATAAATAAAACCGCCCAGCGCCTGAAATGATAATTCCTCTTGATTTATTACTGTGTGATTTTGGACAATAGCGGAAAGTACCATTACCTCCCCACACTGCGAGCCGTCCACTGGGTGCGTAAATTAATGCTGTTCTGCCTTGAGCATACTGTAATTTATCGCCTGACTTTATGGCTGATTTTATTTTTATAATCACTTCAGCACTTGAGGCATCAAGCGCTTTGTTCTTATTATCATCATAGAATACAGTCAGCGTTTTATGCCATTCGTTTGAGCACTGACCAGAAGGGGTAAGTGGACAAACAGTAACAAAACGTTCCTGATTAACCGCATGATTTCTTGTTAATAATAATAGGCGATGTAAGGCTGTGATCTCTTTATCAACACGTATTCTTATCCTTAAATCTGCAAACGTAGGAACAGCTATAGCGGTAAGGAAAATTAATATAGCTAGCGTGATTAAGGTTTCAATGAGAGTGAAACCCATTATTTTAAACGATAAGTATGACATAACATTAAGCCGTCCGTTGGCTAGAGTAGATGTATTACTAGGTATAGCTGTTAACGTTAAATTTACAAGTTTAGCGCTTACAAGTTAAATTTAATCGTAAATTGTTGGAATAGGTAATCGCTTATGTTGGGTTTTTTGATAAATATTAATGATAAGTGCTTGCACCTCTGCTGCTACTGGTTTGCCTTCCAAGAAATCATCTAACTGCTCATAACTGATACCTAATGCATCTTCGTCAGTTTTTCCTGGATCCAATTCTTCAAGATCCGCGGTTGGAGCTTTATTAATTAATAAGTCTGGCGCACCTAAATTTTCTGCTAATAACCGTACTTGGCGTTTAGATAAACCAAATAAAGGCGCTAAATCACAGGCACCATCGCCCCATTTAGTGAAAAATCCAGTAATGTTTTCTGCTGAATGATCTGTCCCTAAAACCAGTGCGCCAACAATACCGGCAATATGATATTGCGTTACCATTCGGCTTCTAGCTTTGGCATTACCTTTTGAAAAATCGATTTTTTCATCGTCTGCCGATAAGATATTTGCTTGGTTAAGCGCGTTAAGCGTTTCAATGTGAATGCCATTAACGGCATTCAATATATTGGTTACTAAACTATGTGTCGGTTGAATAAAGTCCAAAGCGAGCTGGGCATCGTCTTCATCTGCTTGCACGCCATAAGGTAAACGAACCGCAATAAATTGATAGGATGATGTCGAATTATTATTAGCGATTCTTTCTTCAGCATTGAGCTCATCAATAGCAAGTTGTGCAAGACGTCCACAGGTAGAAGAGTCGACACCGCCACTGATGCCTAGCACTAAATTTTTGAGTCCGGCAGCCTTAAGTGTTTTTTTGATAAATTCAATACGGCGTTTTATCTCAAACACAGCATCTATTTGAGGTAAAACTCTCATTTCATTTATGATCAATTGCGGATCCATTCAACTTCCTTTGATAGTTATTTGATAAGTTAAATTATCCTAGTGTAACGTATACCTGTGATACTTCAATATATAGGTAACCGGTATTGGCTAGTTTAATCCGTATCTGAAATTTAAATGACTTACAACAAATATAGCGCTTGGGTTTATTTGATATAATTGTGTACAATTCAAAGTATATTTCGCGGTTAATGGATAACAACAATGAAAAAAATAGAAGCAATTATCAAACCATTTAAAATGGATGATGTGCGTGAAGCATTAAGTGAAATTGGCATCACAGGTATGACTGTTTCAGAAGTAAAAGGTTTTGGCCGACAAAAAGGGCACACTGAGCTCTATCGTGGTGCAGAATATATGGTTGATTTCTTACCGAAAGTAAAATTAGAAATTGTTGTCACCACAGAACAAGTTGAGCGTTGTGTTAATGCTATTATAGAAACAGCGCAAACCGGTAAAATTGGTGATGGAAAAATATTTATCACTGATGTTGAGCGGGTGATCAGAATCCGTACGGGTGAAGAAGATGAAGCCGCTATTTAATTTTATCAGTTAATCCCATCATAAAAAAAGCCCATTGAGTATTATATCTCAATGGGCTTTTTATTAATTTAAACCTTATTATTGATAAGGCAAATTTTATAGCTTTTATTTCAATGCTAATAAACAGTTAAAACTTAACGAGTTAAAAACTTATTATTTGGATAATTTGCTGCTAAGACTTGCTTCGCATTAATTTTTAAATCCATTAAATCTAACTTGTCGTAACACTCAATCATAATCTCTAAGGCTTGTTCCACTTCCTGGCTAGGCGAGAAGTATTCAACAATGTACTTACCACGATTTGCTGCTGAGGCCCAAGCATCACGTTTCATATAAAAACGAGCTACTGTTAATTCATACTTAGCTAAACGTGATTTTATACCAATCATACGTTTGCGTGCATCAGCGGCATATTTGCTTTGCGGTAGCTCAGTCAAAATCGTTTTAAAGTCTTTGAATGCTTCGCGAGCAGCTGTTGGATCTCTGTCTGAACGATCAATGCCTGCTAATTCTTGAAAAAGGTTCTCTTCAGTTGAAATATTGATTAACGCTCGCATGTAATAAACATAATCAAGATTGACATGATCAGGATTTAAACGCAGGAAACGATCCGCCAAAGCAATACCTTGAGCTGAATTACCACTCTTATAATAAGCGTAAATTAAGTCTAATTGCACTTGATGAGAGATAGGACCAAATGGAAAGCGTGAGTCAATTGCTGATAAAATCTGGATAGCTCGTTGATATAAGCCACTATCAAGCGCAGTTCTAGCATCGGTGAACAATGCTTGTGCTGACTTGTCTGGTACTTTTTCAATGTCGGTTTTGTTTGATGATGAACACGCCGCTAGCCCTAATGAAAGCACTAGTATTATCATTTTTATTGTCAAATTTTGCATAGACTTTGTTATCACTACTTTGTTTTAGTTAAAGGTATTAGTTAAATAAATATACGTCCTTTGCAAATTACTTAATGTAATTAATAGAGCAAAGAGGTAAAATAAACACTGGCATTCTAACCTAGCATACTTGCCTTGCACAGCGCTAATTCATAGTAAATTTATAGAGAGTTAAATAGAAATTTTAATGGCTGAAATAATTCAACATACAGATACGGTTCCTGAAACTTGTTTAGGTAAACGATTCGACCAAACATTAGCTGAGATGTTCCCTGAATATTCTCGTTCTCGCATAAAAGAATGGATCTTAGCAGGTCACGTTACTTTAAACGGCGCTATTTTGATAATACCACGCGAGAAAATGTTTGGCGGGGAAGTGATCAAAATATCAACTGAAGTTGAAGGCGACGTGCGATTTGAACCACAAAATATTCCTTTAAATATTGTTTATGAAGATGACGATATTATAGTTATTAATAAACCTGCTGGTTTTGTAGTTCACCCAGGTGCAGGTAATCCTGATGGCACGGTACTTAATGCTTTATTGTATCATTGCCCACAGCTTGATGTTGTCCCTCGTGCCGGTATCGTCCATAGACTAGATAAAGACACAACGGGTTTGATGGTTATTGCTAAAACAATTGCAGCGCAAACAAACTTAGTCGATGCTATACAAGAGCGTGAAATAACGCGTGAGTATGAAGCGATTGCTAATGGTCTAATGACAGCTGGTGGTATGGTTGATGAACCTATAGGTCGTCATTCAACCAAAAGAACACACATGGCTGTTAGTCCTTTTGGACGTCCATCGGTAACGCATTATCGTGTAATGGAAAAATTCCGTTTACACACACGTTTAAGATTACGTCTTGAAACGGGTCGTACACATCAAATTCGTGTTCATATGGCGCATATAACCCATCCATTGATTGGAGATCCTAACTACGGTGGTCGTCCTCGTCCTCCTAAAAATGCGACAGAAGATTTGCGGGATTTATTGCGTAGTTTTAAGCGCCAAGCATTACATGCGGCAATGTTGTCATTATTTCACCCTATAACAGGTGAAGAAATGACTTGGCATGCACCTATTCCAGAGGATATGGTTAATTTAACAAATGTTTTGCGTGAAGATTCGAAAATCAACGCAACAGACGACTATTTATAACAGTCTCTACAATATAGAATGGCCAGTACTAAATGTACTGGCTTTTACTTCGACAAGACTCCATCCTCAAAAAAAATCGTTATCCTCTAATCATAGCTATTCTTCAGTATACGGCCAATTTAACTTGGGCGAACATGTTGGTGATGACTTGGTTAATGTCAATAAAAATAGAGCTTCGTTACTCGCATACTTACCGCTTAATACAAAAATTCAATGGCTTGAACAAGTTCATGGTAATAAAGTTGTGACCATAGAATCTTATTCAAAAACGCCTTTAGTAGCTGATGCGATAATCACTCGGCAAAAGAATATTGCTTTAGCCGTGATGACCGCTGATTGTTTACCGATATTATTAACTGCAATAGACGGCAGTGAAATTGCTGCGATCCATGGTGGTTGGAAACCCTTAGCTAAAAATATTATTACCAATACCGTCAATAATATGAAAACAGACAATGAAAATATCATTGCTTGGTTGGGGCCTTGTATTGGTGAATATGCTTTTGAAGTAGGGCAAGAAGTAAAGTGTGCCTTTGAAAGTCAGTCAGAAAAATTTGTATCGGCTTTCACTGCTATAAATGAACCATTAGCGCTGGAAAAACATAAAGGTAAATACCTAGCCAATTTAGCAATGATAGCAAGAATCCAACTAAATACGCTCGGTATTAATAAGGTTCATCATTTAAACCATTGTACCTATTCTAATGAACAGCAGTATTACTCTTATCGACGAGATACCATTACCGGACGAATGGTTTCCATCATTTGTCGAAAATAAGTTTAAAAAACAAACTAAATCTTATTTCAAATCAAAAGCTTTTCATTTTGTTCCTTGAAAAATTTCAATTATATCCTTATCTATAAGGTATAAAAGAATATTTTTCTTTGTTAGGCAGGAGAGCCTCATGCGTTTAGACAGATTAACCCAAGCATTTCAAGTCGCTATTTCAGACGCACAGTCAATAGCATTAGGTCGGGATCATCAATTTATAGAACCCGTGCATATCATGTTAGCGCTATTAAATCAGAACGCGAGTAGCATTATACCCTTATTGAAAAGTGCAGGAATTAATGTTCTTTCACTGCGATCACAAGTCGAGACGGTTATAGAACAACTTGCGCAAGTTTCTGGATCGGGTGGCGACGTACAACTTTCTTCTGCTATGGGGAACTTACTTAACCTCTGCGATAAGTTCGCACAAAAAATGGGTGATAAGTATATATCTTCTGATGTTTTTATCCTTGCCGCTATTGAAGACAAAGGAAAACTAGGCCAAATATTAAAGTCGCTTGGGGCAAGTGAACAACGTGTTCAAGATGCAATATTACATGTGCGTGGCGGTCAAAAAGTTGATGAGCCTAATGCTGAAGATGTTCGACAAGCACTTGATAAATATACGGTGAACCTAACAGAGCTTGCCGAGCAGGGCAAACTAGATCCCGTTATTGGCCGAGATGATGAAATACGTCGCACGATACAAGTTTTACAACGTCGTACGAAAAATAATCCGGTATTAATTGGTCAGCCAGGTGTTGGTAAAACAGCCATCGCCGAAGGGTTAGCACAACGTATCATTAATCATGAAGTTCCTGAAGGGTTAAAAGGTAAGCGGGTATTGTCATTGGATATGGGTGCTTTGGTTGCTGGCGCTAAATATCGTGGTGAATTTGAAGAACGTTTAAAGGCGGTATTGAGTGAGCTAGCCAAAGAAGAAGGGCAAGTCATTTTATTTATTGATGAACTTCATACTATGGTCGGTGCAGGTAAATCTGATGGCGCGATGGATGCTGGAAATATGTTAAAACCAGCACTTGCCCGTGGTGATTTACATTGTGTCGGCGCGACAACATTGGACGAATATCGTCAATATATTGAAAAGGATGCAGCCTTAGAGCGTCGTTTTCAAAAAATATTAATCGAAGAGCCTAGTGTTGAAGATACGATTGCCATATTGCGCGGTTTAAAAGAGCGTTACGAACTTCATCACAGTGTTGATATTACCGATCCAGCCATAGTCGCCGCTGCTACTTTGTCACATCGTTATATCAGTGATAGACAATTACCTGATAAAGCGATTGATCTTATAGATGAAGCGGCTTCTAGTATTCGTATGCAAATAGATTCTAAGCCTGAAGACTTAGACCGATTAGAGCGGCGTATCATTCAACTGAAATTAGAACAACGGGCATTAGAGAAAGATTCAGATGAGGCTTCTAAAAAACGTTTAGGACTGATCTCATTGGATCTTAGCGTTTGTCAGACTAATTTTGATGAGTTAGACGAGATTTGGAAAACTGAAAAGGCTGCTTTACATGGTACACAGGCTATTAAAACAGATTTAGAACAAGCTCGGCTTGACTTAGAGGCTGCCCGACGATTGGGCGATCTTAACCAAATGTCAGAATTACAATATGGCAAAATACCGGAATTAGAAAAACAACTCGACTTAGCAAGCCAAGCAGAAATGCAAGAAATGACGTTATTAAAAAATAAAGTCACTGAAGTTGAAATTGCTGATGTATTAAGTCGAGCAACGGGTATTCCTGTTTCTAAGATGCTTGAAGAAGAATGCGATAAGTTACTGCAAATGGAGGATAACTTGCATCAGCGAGTTATAGGACAAAACGAAGCGGTTATCAGTGTTTCGAATGCTATCCGACGTTCAAGAGCTGGGCTTGCCGATCCAAGCCAGCCGATAGGATCGTTTTTATTTTTAGGTCCTACTGGTGTGGGTAAAACCGAACTTACGAAAGCATTAGCCCATTATCTTTTTGACAGTGAAGATGCACTTATTCGTGTCGATATGTCTGAATTTATGGAGAAACATTCAGTTTCTCGGTTAGTGGGGGCTCCTCCCGGATATGTAGGGTATGAAGAAGGGGGCTATTTAACTGAAGCTGTTCGACGCAAACCTTATTCTGTTATTCTTCTTGATGAAATTGAAAAAGCGCACAGTGATGTTTTTAATATATTATTACAAGTGCTCGATGATGGACGTTTAACGGATGGTCAAGGGCGAACTGTTGATTTTAAAAACACTGTTATCATTATGACTTCTAATATTGGCTCTGATCACATTCAAAAATTTGCTGATGACGGTCAGTATGAAGAAATGAAATCTAAGGTAATGTCAGAAGTGAGTTTACATTTTAAGCCTGAGTTTATTAATCGCATTGATGAAACAGTTGTTTTTCATCCATTAATATCACAACAGATAGAAAAAATAGCAGCAATACAAATTGACGGTCTAAGAGATCGTTTAGCAGACCAAGATATTAAGCTATCAATTAGCCAAGAAGCACTTGCGCTGATTTCTTTGGCTGGATTTGATCCCCTATTTGGAGCAAGACCATTGAAAAGGGTAATTAGACAAAAAATTGAAAACCCATTAGCTCAGAAAATATTGTCGGGAGCCTTTAAAAACAAGGCAGAGATAAGTATTGAAGTCAGTGACGGTGAATTAGTTTTTACGCACTAACAAATTTGTATTATGGCATTTCACTTAAAGACGCACAGTAAACTTCTGTGCGTTTTTGGTTTATCGCTAATTGCTGTTGTTTCTCTGTTTTTGTTAATATCTGTTTACTGCCTTTTTCATCCGTATATTGTACCTTATCAAAAGCCATTAACATGGCAATATTTTCTTGTGCCTCTAGACATTTTTCAGGTCTGTTTATAGTCGCCGTGAGGTTATCTTGATTTTGTTGAGAGATCACATCGTCATCTGAAACTAGCGGGTTGGTAATAATGTCTGCGCGACTAGTTACACTTGACTGATTAGACACTAAAAATTGGGTGTACTCATCACCAACAGGTTGATGTTGACTAAAATGAACAACATTGTTTTCATCTACCCAGCGATAAACCATTAGTTCACTCGCCGAACAAAAGCCAAAATAAAATATCAGCCCAAATAACAGAATACGAAAACTCATTGGTCACCTATTAACTATATAAAGAAAAATCCTAATACTTTATATAACAATACAATTGGGACTTTACAAATTATAACGAGGAATTATTATGCTATTACTCTCTAATATACCCATGATAGTTTTTTATGTTAGATTTGATTAACTATACCTATATATTTTTAAACAAGCGTTGTAACAATAATGAATGATAAAAAAACAAATACCAGTACTCCTTCGAAAGGTATTTACCTATTACCTAACCTATTAACAACCGCAGGACTTTTTTCTGGTTTTTTTGCCATAGTTTCCTCAATGAATGGTCATTTTATTAGTGCAGCTGTAGCAATATTCATTGCCATGATATTTGATGGTTTAGATGGGCGCGTTGCTCGGATGACAAATACACAAAGTGAATTTGGTGCCGAATATGACAGTATGGCTGATATGGTCTCTTTTGGTATAGCCCCCGGACTTGTCGCTTATAACTGGGCGTTATCGAGTTACGGAAAATTTGGTTGGTTAGCCGCTTTTGTCTTTGTTGCCTGTGCAGCACTTCGTTTAGCACGTTTTAATACGCAGGTGGGTATTGCTGATGCACGCTTTTTTCAAGGTTTAGCAAGCCCCGCGGCCGCGGCAGTTATTGCCAGTTTGGTCTGGGTTGGTGCAGAATATCAAATAAATGGCCAAGACTATGGCATTGTTGTTGGCATTATTACTATGCTTGCAGGATTATTGATGGTCAGTAACTTTCGTTACAACAGTTTTAAAGAAGTCGATTGGAAGGGGAAAGTTAATTTTTTTGTGGTTTTGCTCATTGTACTCGCCTTCGTCATTATCGCTTCTAGCCCAGAGAATGTTTTACTTATCGTCTTTGGCTTCTATGCTTGCTCGGGGCCGTTTACGACTATCCGCTCTGTTAATAAGTTAAAATTAGAAGATGTCGTCGGTGATGACAAAGATGAAGACTTTAATACGGTTGATAACTCGAAAGATAAATAACAGCAGTAATTAACTGTCTGTAGCACCAGCTTTGTGAGCAAAAGGCATTAGTTGTTTGATTAAACCACAATAAAAATACAGTTTGTACGTTAATCGAGCGAATAAGCATTTATTTCAAAGTTATTACAAAAAAGGGTTGACGCCCAGCGAGAAATGTCTAGAATGCGCTCCAGTTCCAAGGGGTTCAGTCAAAACGAACCACGAAAGAGCTGTTTTGATAAGTTATCTACATC
>NZ_JACGVS010000031.1:0-35081 GCF_014077345.1 Colwellia sp. BRX8-4 | reverse complement strand
TATTTATTCAAAACATTGCCCGCACGTCAAAGTGACGATGATGATTTAACAGATTTAATGCCGTGGAATGTGCAGCTAGACTTCGATTATAGCTAAGCGCACTGCTTAATTGTGCGCTTACGTATAAAAAACCTTCGGCTTTCTTTCGCTCAACAGATACGACTGTCCCCTGCTCTGAAAAGACGTAAAAAGCTGGAAAAACTAAAATTAATATTAAGGCTTTATAAATGCTTTGTATCATTGGGTAATTCTCACTGGATTTTTATCATACCGAGTATACGTTTAAAAGTGCAATGAGGTTTAAACCTCCGATGAAATTAACCGAGTAACAGCTTGTTATACATTTATCATAACTCTATTTATTCAGTGTTAATTTAATAATACGGTTATTAAAAATAATATTAATTATAACAAAGAGTAAAGTGCAGCCTTGTCTTTACTGTTAACTAGGTACAATAATTAAAATATCTCAGCGAGGTGATCGTCCTTGGCCTAAACTACGTATAGTTAGCCATCAATTATATTATCGGGTAAACCTAAAATGAAACACTTGAGCCATGACCAATTGTTAAAGATGGATGCACGCTACCGGGCTCAACTGGTCAATAGTTTATCCGGATTTAAAAGTGCTAACCTCATAGGTACACGCAACAAGCAAAACCATAACAATTTAGCGATATTTAGCTCTGTTGTCCATTTAGGTGCTTCGCCTGCTCTAGTTGGTTTTATTACTCGCCCAGACATTGTAGAACGTCATACTTTAGAAAACATTCTGCAGACTAAACAATTCACCATAAATCAAGTTAATGAAAGTTTTTGGCAAGCGGCCCATCAAACATCAGCGCGTTATAATGCCGACCAATCAGAATTTGAGCAAACTGGCTTAACGCCTTATAACGTTGATGGTATCAATGCCCCTTTTGTTAAAGAAAGTCACTTAAAGTACGCCTTGAAACTGCGTGAGATAGTGCCAATCGAACTTAATGGTACCCAATTAGTAATAGGCGAAATCACTGATATTCTTTGTGATGAAGTTGCTATTAAAGCCGATGGCTATATTGATATCGAATCATTGGGTACGGTTGCCATATCAGGACTAGATAGCTACCACAACAGTCAACGCTTATCACGATTGAGTTATGCTAAGCCAGAAACTCAACCTGGAGAAATTTCACTTGATGGCCATACACTTGACGGTAATTCATTTGAAATCTAAATAAGCTTCACTGAACTCTAGGGACAAAAATGAAAAGTTGGCAGTTACTTGGCTATCTTGGTCTATTACCTTTTGCAGGTTTTTTATATTTAAGTGTTGTGCTAGAAGACTCTTCTGTGTGGGCACAACAAGCTTTTATAGCCTATAGCGCTATTATAGTCAGTTTTATTGCTGGCACATTGTGGCGTAAAGCCGAAGACAATACTCGGCTAACACAGCAAATTATTAGTAATTTATTAAGCTTGATCGCTTTTACCACTTTACTGATGCCCGATGATTTGGCCTTGATAGTATTGTCGTTCAGCTTTATGTTTTTATTTTTATATGAAAAAAAATTAGCGATG
Organism: Colwellia sp. BRX8-4; assembly: GCF_014077345.1. Taxonomy (NCBI): domain Bacteria; kingdom Pseudomonadati; phylum Pseudomonadota; class Gammaproteobacteria; order Alteromonadales; family Colwelliaceae; genus Colwellia; species Colwellia sp. BRX8-4. The sequence continues at coordinate 33,521 of NZ_JACGVS010000031.1, read as the reverse complement.
GTAGAACAAATAAACGATGTTGATGTGGCTTACATGAGAATGCGTTTTTGGCTAACTTTTATTGTTCTCTCACTGCATACCAGTGCTTATTATTTGTGGTTCATTTATGTAGCCACCCAATAACTTTTAGGAAAATTCATGCTAACTATATTCTATGATGGCAACTGTCCAATGTGTGCAACTGAAATGATCCACCTAAAAAGGCATGATCAAGACAACATCATACTTTTGGTCGATATACATCAAGAAAATTTTTCAAGTCTATACCCTGCAATTGATTTTTCAGCCGCTATGAAAATATTACACGCGACTTATAATGGTAAAGTTCTGCTCGGTTTAGAAGTCACACATAGGGCTTGGACACTTGTTGGTAAAGGCTTTTGGGTAGCTCCACTTAATTGGCCAGTATTTAAAACACTAAGCCACTGGGTTTACTTAGGACTGGCTAAATACCGTCATCAAATTTCAGCACTTCTCGCCAAGGTTTTTGGCATAAAAACAGCAAACTGTAATTCAGGAACTTGTTATGATAAATCAACTAACACTGATCATTGGCGCAAATAGCGACATTGGCAAAGCAATTGCCACCCAAGTAGCTTCTTTGGCTGATACTGGCCTTATTCTTATTAGTCGACAAGCCATTGACGAGAAAGACACTGTTGAGGAGCAAAACAGCCTTAAAACTAAAAAAATTACGGTTAAAGATTACCAACCGCAATCAATAGACAATGCTATAGCAGAATTAGTTGCACATAGTGAGTTACCCATAAGCCAAGTCTTTGTCTGTAACGGCATACTGCATAGTGATAAATTTCAACCAGAAAAACGTCTAGAAGACTTCGATGCACAAGCATTTGAGCAAGTTATTAGCGCAAATACATTAACCCCAATGTTATGGGTTCAGAAGTTGACACCAATACTGACAAGGAAGTCACCCTGTAAATTTATTGTTTTTAGTGCCCGGGTCGGCAGTATAAATGATAACAAATTAGGCGGGTGGTATAGCTATAGGGCATCGAAAGCAGCATTAAATATGATGCTTAAAACTGCATCTATTGAGCTGGCAAGAAGAGCAAAGAATATAAAGCTAATTTCTTTTCATCCCGGTACTACAGATACGCCGTTGTCTAAACCTTTTCAAAAGAATGTCCCTGCAGATAAACTTTTTACCAGTGAATTTGTTGCCAAACAATTGCTAACTATTGTTGCTGATACTCCTATTGATCATACCTTGAGTTATCTTGATTGGCAGGGCAAGTCTATTAATTGGTAGCTGACAGTAATGGCCGTTAAAAGTTAGTTATTCCAGGTTACTTTTTGATTTAACTATTGAAGTTAAAAACAATAAAAAAAACTGCAATGAGATTTGCAGTTTTATTGGGATTGTTCATTAAAGGTGATTATTTTTTAGTAAAACCGTCAGCTATTTTATGAAAAGATTCAAGCGTCACTTTATTATCATATTCAATCGAAAATCTGCCATGGAATAATAAGGTTATTGTTAAGTCTTTATAACCTAACCAACATGTATATCCATCAAAGTCATGCCAAGCTTTAATACCAGAATACTGATAAACACCATCGAGTTTAGTACCCTCTTTGGTGATATGGTCATAGATTTCTAAAAAATCTCTTAGCGTTAATTGTCTATCCTTCATCAGTTAAAACTTAATCATTTGGCTGCATCGACCACTGCTACTGCTGGTGCCGCACATTTCATCATAAGCTGTTTGATACTCTAGTGCAGCGTTAAATATATTATTATCTCGAAGATAATTTTTAGCTTCAACTAAAGATCCCATCACAGCAACATCTCTAGATTGGGTTAGACCAATAAAGTTATTGAGAGAATCAACCGCGCCAACCAAATAATGAGTCGATTCAGCGACACCAATAATAGTAGGTATAGTTGCTTGATTACTGTTAGTTAATGTATTCATCATAATAATTCTCCAACTTGAGTATAGCTATCATTACGGTGATACGAAGATTAAAGATCAACTTCAGTAAAATTCATAGTTGAATTTTACTAACCTATCACCTTAAAATATCTCGTTTGTCAAAAGATGCTCCTCTCTATTATCCTTTAGCTAGTATTCAGCTACAGCCATTAAGGAACATCTATGAAGAGTAAAACTGTCTGGTATCTCCATCTCCATGTAATGGATGAGTGGAGATGTGTATCCTCTGGTAGCCTTGCTCATATCAAAAAAGCCCAGAGTATGTATATACAAAATGGCGTAACCACACCGCTAAGGGTTGCACATAGTAAATTGATTAGTTCAAACAGTTAAATTAACAGATAACGCTTTTAAGCGAATAGCTAGGTTTATGATCAATATTGCCATAGCGGCTAAAGCTGGATTAGAATTGACTGCTGATCTTTCTTGGTCATTTTACTGACCACTAGTAAATAAGAATTATCCATCATTCTCTCTAGCTCGCCCTGAGGAATTGAGCCATCTAAGATAATAGTATTCCAATTAGATTTATTCATATGATAGCCGGGAATGATGCCTGGAAAAATATCACGTAATATCTCTGCCTCATCTGGGTCACATTTTAGGTTCATCCAAAAGTGGCCTTTAGCGTCTTCTGCAACCTTGGCACTTTTAGCGTTTGAACCATGAGAAATCGTTGCAAACAGTTTGTTTTTGACCTTGAAAACGCTAACGTCATCGCCAAATGGATAATAAAGTGAGCTTGCTGGTTTAGCTGATAAATAGTGCTCAGCCATTTGTTGGTTCATAGATTTCATTGACGTTTATCTCTATACATTAAAGGCTTAAATTTACGGCCTAATGAATTTAAGCATAGCAGTAAAGAGTGACTTTGGGTTAGTGAGCAAGATGGGCAGAAGTTTCAGCCTAAAAAAATACCGACAAACAATCTATCGGTATTTTTTAGCAAAAGCTGAGCTTAGCTTAAATTAATAATAAGAAACTTGTGTTGGGATTGTTAAAATACTTTTACCAAAACGCTTTAACCAATAATATATCGCCGCAAAAATGGCAATGACAATGATGATGCTAATTCCCGCTGACAACGGATTAGTAGCAAAGGTTGCCACTTGATAAGTAAATGTCGCCGCTAAATAAGCCAATGAAAAGCTCCATAAAGCCGCAAATCCAGCCCAACGACTGCCAACTTCACTCTTTATTGCGCCCATAGCTGCTGCACAAGGTGTATAAAGCAAAATAAATAACAAGTAACTAAATGCGCCAATTTTACCGGCAAATGCAGCCTGCATAACGGTGAATGTTCCTTCATTAACGCCTTGTTCTTCTGCGGCGGTATGTAAGTTGGTAACATCTCCGATATCAGTCCCTAAAGGATCATCAGCTTGAATACCTAATAAGTTTTCTTTTATTGAATCCGTCGCGTCAGTCCACAACTCAGCCATTGACTTTAATGCTTCTGGCTCTGCATTCACATCGGTATAGAGACTATTAAATGTAGCCACTAAAGCCTCTTTCGCAAACAAGCCGGTAATAATGCCAACACTTGCTTGCCAGTTATCTTCCTTAATACCCATAGGTGCAAGTAAAGGGGTAACAACCTGAGCACTTTTACTTAATACTGACTCTTGAGAGTCTTGATGACCAAACTGACCATCAGTACCTAATGAGTTAAAGAAGTTGAGTACACAAACCACTAAGACAATCGTTTTACCTGCCCCCAAAATAAAAGACCGAGTACGTTGCCAAACACGATGCACGAGATAAGAAAGCTTAGGTATTTCATAAAGCGGTAATTCCATAATATTGACAGAATTTTTGCCCATTAATACTGTGTGCTTTAATAAAAATCCAGTGAATAGTGCTGCCGCTATACCGATTAAGTACAATAAGAAAACTAAGTTTTGCCCAGAATCAGGGAAAAATGCCGCAGCAAATAAAGCATATACCGGTAAACGTGCCCCACACGACATAAACGGTGACATCATTATGGTGGTGATACGTTCACGCTCACTATCAAGAATTCGTGCCGACATTACAGCAGGAACCGTACAACCAAAACCAACAATTAAAGGGACAAAAGCTTTGCCGGGTAAACCAATTTTTTGCATAGCACTGTCAACCACAAACGCTGCACGCGCTAAGTAGCCACTGCTTTCTAAAATCGATAAACCAATAAATAAACAAGCGATGATTGGAATAAAAGTAGCGACCGTTTGAATACCTAAGCCAGCTCCTTCAATTAAGGTTAGCAACCACTGAGGTAAATCATAACTTGATAAAAATCTTTGCGGGTAATCGACAAAAATAGCGCCGGCTAAAATATCAAAAAAGTCGATAAAAGCGCTACCAACATTGATTGCAAACATAAACAATAAGTACATCATGCTAAGAAAAACGGGCACACCTAACCAAGGATGAAGGATAAAATGGTCAAGGCGGTCACTTAAACTTATTGCCGGTGCTTTTTTGGAAGCCGGTAGACCCTTTTTAACATCGATCAATAACTGCTGAATAAACTCGTAACGCGCCTGCATAATACTAATAGCATCGGTATTGGTTTGCTGACAGCCACCTTGATCATTACAAGCGCCACATTCAAGATCAATTAACACCTCAGTTGAGTTTTTGTCAGCGAGTTTATTGACAATATCTGCTGATAACATTAATTTCTTTGGACGTTCACTTGCTTTAGGTAATTCAAGTAAAGCCTGTTCAACTTGTTTTAAGGTATCTTTAGCTAAGCTGTTGGCAATAATAACTTTACAGCCAAGTTCTTTGGCTAAAATATTTATATCAACGGTTTGCGCTTCTTTTCGATCAGATTTATTGATAACCAATAATACCGGTAAACCGAGTTCAAGTAGCTGAGTCGTTAAATACAACTGACGCTTTAATTGCGTCGCATCGACGACATTAATTAAACAATCAATGTCGTTATTTTTAAGAAAATCTTGGGTAATAGTCAGGTCTTTACTTTGTTCAGTTCGAGTGGCGAGAGAACTAATGCCAGGTAAGTCTGAAAGTAAAACTTGCTCATTATTAAATGAGAAGCGCTGCTGTTTTGTCGCTACAGTGACGCCAGTCCAGTTTCCTGTTTGTTGTTTCGCGCCCGTTAGAGCATTAAAAAACGTGCTTTTTCCTGAATTGGCAAAGCCAACTAGAGCCAAATGTAAAGCTTGTGACATTAGACGATTTCTATACCTATTTGTTGAGCAATACTCGGTGCTAAGCAAATTTTAGTACCATGGAGATGAAAGGCAAGTGGCCCATTAAATGGTGCTTTATGGGCTAATGATATCTCAGTTTTTAACGCAAAACCCTGCTCGATTAACTTTGAAGTCAAATCGAAATTTGTTGGCAACGTGCGGATCACCGCTCGTTGGGTACGCCTCAATTGTGAAAGGGTCATAAACAACAACTCAAATAATAATGATTATCATTTGATTCTACTTTACTATTAACTTTTCAGCAAGCGTATATAACAGCGTAATTGATCTAAATCAGCTTAAATTAATCTACTAATAAATTTGATTTAAAATTTAATAGTTTAGCAAGCGTTCAATATAATCATATTAAAAATATAACTGGATTTATCTGCGCAGCTTACGTAAAAATAGCGAAAAGGTAAGAGAGGTATTGTTATTATGAAAATTAAATATTACCTAATGAAACATCGCTGACAAATCCAAATAGCTTGTCAGCGATTTACTATTTTAATGACAGTATGATTTATAGATTAAAAGCTATATGTCATTTCTGCCCATGCACTGGTACCTTCTTCAGGTAAACGGTCCATAAACGTTACATCACTGCCTTTGACTCGGTTATAGCCACCTAAGTGATTTTGATATTCTTTATTGAGTAGATTATCAACGCCAAAACGAAGCGTTAATTGATTATTGACGTAATATTGAGCGTCTACATTCATCACACCATAACCAGCACTTGTTTGTTCCTGATTCGTTAATGAAATATCTTTTTGTGCGGCGGCCATCACTAAAACCATATTTACAGACCAATTCTCACTAAAGTAATTGGCACTTAACTGACCATTCAATGGCGCAATACGATACAAGTTATCATTAATATCACGACGTTCGCCACGTACGTAACTGACCACGGCTGATAATTGTATTTGATCATTTATAGTGTAATAGCCATTTACATCAGCACCATAAAGCTTAGCATCTACATTAGTAAACTTTAGAGGGTTATCATCACCCGCCATCATTTGGGCCATCATTTTTGCTGACATATCCAACATACCTAAAGGAGTACCTTGAATATAGTCATCAATATTTTGATAGAAGAAATGAGGTGTGATCATAACTTTTTCAGTTTGGTAGGTAAAACCGACATCCGCTTGATAAGCTGTCTCACTGTTAAGATCCATATTACCCACATAAGTGTTACCGTCGGCCAGCCCACCCGTTGATTCCATCGGGGTCCAGAGATAAAGCTCTTGATATGAAGGCGCTCTATTTTTTAAACCTACGCCTATATATAATGATAAATCTTTCGATAATTGAGTTTCCGTGCTTAATGCGATATCTATATTGGTATCATTAACACTGTGATCACTGTTATTAAAGTTATCCCGTAAGTCTATGGCTAAATCAGCCATCGTTGGCATAGCTGAATTCATATTATCCATCATTGCAGAGCCCATCGGCATAATCATCATTGCCATAGATGTTGCCACTTGACCTGCATCTAATTCAGCTCTTTTTAAACGGGCGCCTAACTGAACTTTGGTATTGTTAAAGGTTTGCTGCCATTGTGCAAATAACCCAAAGCGATCATCTTTGACATCATTAAAGTTTACCACGGCAAACATCGAGTTATTTGGATTGGTGATCACAGAGTCATGCTTGGCTAAATAACCATCGAAGCCAAATTCTAACTCACCAGAAGTAAAAGATTTACCCAGCGAAAAATTAAAATTAGTTGTTATACCCGTAGCATTATTACGACGATGTTTTTCTGGATTATTATTCAATCGCTTTTCAAAGTTAGTCATACCATGATCGGCATCGGTGTAGCCTAATAACCAGTCTGCTTGCCAATCAGCCCAGATAAAGTTACCGTCTAAACTTGCTCGGTGACTATAAATATATTCTATATCCATAGGTAATGCTGGCGTACCCGAATCTTGGGTATCTGTATAATGGTAGCTAAAACCTGTTTCACTACTCTCGCCAAAATAACGTAAATCAGTGCCAAATTGTCGTTTAGCAAAATCAGTTGGCGATATAATTTTACCATCGCCACTTTCCATATTCTCACCTTCTTGAACATTGCCATAAAAAAGCCCAGCAATATCACCTTTGGTAAGATTAACCACCGATGATAATGTTTGCGCTTCATTATTGCTTCGAACACCTGCTTGTAAATCACCATTTATCGCGAGTTTCTCGCTATTATTGGCTTCTGCTTTACGCATTTTTACATCAATAGCACCACCCAAGGTATTTATGCCGGCAGAAACCGGGGCGATACCACGATAAACAGTCATAGACTCAACAATTAATGGCGTAGAATAACTTAAGGGTGTGTCCATAGCATTAGGACCAGCGCCAATGACAGCTTGTCCATCAAGTGTGGTTGAAATTCGGTCGCCATATAGGCCACGATATTGTGCAATACCCGTTACCGGGCCATTACTGTTGACATTTGCACCGGGGACCGACTTTAACCAACTCGCTAAATCGGGCTCCGTAGTCTTCCCTTGGGCATAACTTTCATTATTTTCAATGCCGAGATGGTGACGTTGATGAGTGATAGTGATCACTTCAATCTCATCGAGGTTAGCCGTTGAATCAAACGTATTATTAGCAAAAGCACTAATAGACAAAAGACTGCTAAAAACTAATGAAGAGCTTATTGCTAAAGAAATGGGTTTAATTGAAAACGTCATAGTTGTTTCACTTACTTGTTTGAGTATACCAAATAGAATTAATACTATTGTGTTAGCTATAATCAATAAAAACAAAGTAAAAACAGTGAACTGCGACATAATGTCGCAATAAAAAATGACTTACTTGACCTAAGTCAAACAAGACATTTTAGAAGAGTAATCGTTATTTAACTAAAAACCTTAGCTACAGAGCTGATTAACGTTAAAAGCAAAAAGTGCACAACTAGCTTATTTTCAAAGCAGACTAATTTAACCTATTAACGGCAGTTACTTTAAGCAACATAATTGCTTTAAACTTAGACAATAGTTAATAACTTATTGTCTTAATTACGGCGCTCTGCATTTTTATCTCCTAAAGTTTTCATGATATCTCGCCAAGTTAATATGCCAACGGGAATGCTATTTTCATCAACAATAGGAATACATGACGTTTTAGTCTGATTAAAAATATCAATGGCATCAAAAACATTAGCGTTAGGCGTTAAGGTGACCAATTTGCGATTCAGTATTTGATGCGCTTTCTTGTTTAAGGTTGCTGTATCTCTTGGGAGCTCTGCGGCAGTGCCGATATTAGGACTCAGTGCTTTGAGAAGATCTCTGTCTGAAATAACCCCTGATAATTGTTTATTATCAACGACCAGTAAATGATGAAAATTAGCATGTTCAAAAATATTTTTTATCGTCAATAACGTATCGTCCAAAGAGACGCTAACAAATGCTTTGGTCATGATGCTGGCTATTTTCATTACGCTACCTTTTATCCATTTTATTCTTAACTATACAATACATTAACAAACAACAAAGAGAATTTACTTTATTTGGGGATAATAGATGACAATTAACCTAACAATGGCACAATGAACTAAGACTCAAAATAAGGAATATAAATGAAAGGTTTAACTACCTTAATTTTATTGTGTGTTAGCACAATAAGTTATGCCACCGAACAAGCAGAAGAAATATTCAAACAACTTGCTCCGTCACTTTATCAAATAAGACTTATAGACATCGCCAGCGGTGAAAAGTCATCAATTGGCTCTGGTTTTCAAATTAGTGCCGACGGTTTAATTGCAACCAATTATCACGTTATTTCTGGCTATGCGCGTCATCCCAATAAGTACACGATTGAAATTTTTGATCATCAAGGTAAAAAAGCGCCACTTACTTTGCAAAGTGTTGATGTTATCAATGATCTAGCCTTGGTAAAAAGAACGACTGATGGCGAAATGCCTTTCTTTAAAATTGCAAAGCGTGTTCCCCAAAAAGGCGAAGAGCTTTATTCGTTAGGTAACCCGCACGATTTAGGCATGATAGTAGTACCCGGCACTTACAATGGTTTGAAGAATGAATCTTTTAACGACCGCATCCATTTTACCGGCTCAGTGAACTCTGGGATGAGTGGAGGACCTGTCGTTAATAAAAGCTCTGAAGTCGTTGGAATAAATGTGGCGACTTCAGGTAATCAAATCGGATTTTTAGTACCACACGATAAACTGCTTAACTTATACAAGCGTTATAAAACAGGTGATCCTGAAAGTATTGCAGCACAAATGGCACAACAACTTGCCGATAATCAAGACAAGTTAATTACCACCTTGTTAAATAGCGAATGGCAGATGCGCCCTTTAGGAGAAGGTTTAATTCCCGTGGTTAATATTCCTTTTATTCGTTGTTGGGGAGAGTCAAACGCTGATAAGGCAGATGCTATTGTTCTAGCCGTGGTTGCTAATTGTTCTTTGGATGAAAACACTTACATCTCAAATGATTTTTTCACCGGCTCTATTGAAATGGAATATCGCTATATGCAAGCAAAAGAACTTAGCGACACTAAGTTTTATCAAATATTTGAGCGTCAATTAACGCAAGTCATGCCAGGAAACAAAGCGGGTAAAGATGATGTTACTGAGTTTCAATGTCAGCACGATATTGTTACACCATCAAACCAAGCGATTACCAACAAATCAGTTTTTTGTACCCGTGCCTACAAAGATTTCCCTAAATTATTTGACGTTTTATATATAGCTATTTCTGTTGATAAGGGCGACCAAGCCTTACTTAGCCACTTTACTGTCGCTGGCGTTACGCAAAATAGTGCACTCAAGTTTACAGAGAAATTTATGGAGTCTATTTCATGGAAATAATCATAGAAGAAATTACTCGCGCCCATAAATTAATAGCTCGACATAAATTTATGCAAAATCACATCAATATTGGTCGTGGTTATGATAATGATATTATTATGGCGGACCCACATATTTGTGCCCAACACCTTAGTCTTAATTTTAATGGTGAACATTGGCTGCTAAACGATGAAGGCTCTATTAACGGCAGTTTTTATGACGATGAGTTTTCAAAAACAAAATCAGCTGTCCATCAGCACATCGTTCGTTCTGGACAAGTCTTTATGATTGGCAAAAGTTTAGTACGCATTGTTTTTCCCGATCATCCCGTACCTGAAAGCATTAGTTTTAGCCCTTTTGAAAATATTTTAACCTTAACAAGACATCCGGTCTTTTTAGCCATAAACATTTTATTATTTGCCAGTGTTACCGGCTGGTTATTTAACCTTCACAACCCTGTAGAAGTCAATTTCACTCAGTTATTAGTACCGGCTATTGGCATGACTTTACTCTTTGGGCTTTGGCCTATTGGTGTTGCTTTGGTTTCTCATTTAACCAAGCATGATGCTAGATTTTGGGGACAATTAGGCATCTGTTTTGTCTTTTATAATTTAATGTGGCTAAGTGATTTTATTGAAAACATCACCAGCTTTAATGCTTCATCTCAGTCAATACTCAGCGTACTTGCCACTTTCTTACCTATTGTATTGGCATTTTGTTTATTCTGGCTAAATTGCCAAATTGGTTTTCATATGAGCACTCGACGCAGAACAGTAATAGCAAGTTGCATGACGCTGATATTGTTTGGTGGTAGCTTCTTAATTCAGTTAAGTAAAAAACCTGAATTCAGTATCCGTCCCGCTTTTAATACCACGTTAATGGCGCCAAGTTATTTATTTACTCACAGCAATAATGTTCAAGGCTTTCTTGAGAGCAGTAAAACATTATTTAACGATGCGCAAGAAGCAGCACTTGAAGATAAATAAAGCACCTTAGTAAACAGAAAAAGCTAACGAGTTCGTTAGCTTTTTTGTTTGTTAGCCCAGAGAATAACGACTGAGTGATGACGACACATTAAGGTCGAGGAATAAAACCTACCGCATCATAAACTTTTGCTAATATTTTACTTGCTCTAGCTGATGCTTTTTCAGCGCCTGCTTTCATCACTGCATCTAAATAAGCCTGGTCCTCACGGATCTGATGATATCTTTGCTGAATAGGTTCTAATAAAGCAACCACAGCATTAGCAACGTCACCTTTTAAGTGCCCGTACATTTTATCTTCATATTGTGGTACTAACTGCTCAACGGTTTCACCTGTACAACAAGACAATAAAGACAATAAATTTGATACACCTGGTTTTTCTTCAATATTGAAATAAATATTAGCTTCTTCATCAGAATCAGTCATGGCGCGTTTGATTTTTTTACTGATTTTTTTAGGGTCTTCTAATAAGCCAATAAAATTACCAGGATTAGCGTCTGATTTTGACATTTTCTTTGTTGGTTCAAGTAAGCTCATTACTCGCGCACCAAATTCAGGAATATAAGGGTCTGGCACAGTGAATGTGTCACCATGAAGATTATTAAAACGAGTCGCTATATCACGAGCTAATTCTAGATGCTGCTTTTGATCTTCACCAACCGGCACACGGTCAGCATTATAGAGAAGAATATCTGCTGCCATTAAGACTGGATAAGTAAATAAACCTGAATTCATATTTGCTTCAGACTTTTGTGACTTATCTTTGTATTGCGTCATTCTGTTCAATTCGCCCATTTGTGTGTAACAATTTAACACCCAACTAAGCTGAGCATGTTCAGGGACATGTGATTGAATAAAGATGGTACTCTTTTCTGGGTCAACGCCGCAGGCTAGATACAAGGCTAGGCCATCAAGCGTCGCCTTTCGCAAATCAGCGGGGTTTGGGCGAACAGTAATAGCATGTTGATCAACCAACATGTAATAGCACTCATGGCTATCTTGCATGCTAACCCATTGTTTTAACGCACCTAAATAATTACCAATGGTTAAATCACCTGATGGCTGACAGCCGCTTAATACGATAGGTTTACTCATGATTTCTCTTTATTTTATTTGATTTATTTGTTAATTAAACTATTGGCTAACTGTCGCTAATTCGCTGCGCATTTCATCAATCGCCAGCTTATAATCTGGCTTTGAGAAGATGGCTGACCCTGCAACGAACATGTCAGCGCCCGCCGCCGCTATCTCAGCAATATTGTCTGCTTTAACACCGCCATCAACCTGTAAACGAATATCACGTCCACTAGCGATGATGCGCTCTTTTACTAATCTCAACTTATCCAATGTGGTTGGAATAAACGATTGACCACCAAAGCCAGGATTAACTGACATCAACAAGATAACATCAAGTTTATCCATAACAAAATCTAAACAATTCAATGGTGTGGCCGGATTTAGTACCAGTCCCGCTTTACAGCCATGGTCTTTTATTAATTGCAGAGTACGATCAATATGATCACTTGCCTCTGGATGAAAAGTGATAATATCTGCGCCTGCTTTAGCAAAGCCTGGAATTAGACTATCAACCTGCTTGACCATTAAATGTACATCAATAGGTGCGGTAATACCGTAATCACGTAGCGACTGACAAATCATTGGGCCAAAAGTTAAGTTAGGCACAAAATGATTATCCATTACATCGAAGTGCACAACATCGGCACCCGCAGCTAAAACCTTAGCAACATCATCACCTAAACGTGCGAAATCAGCAGACAATATAGAAGGAGCAATTAAAAATGAAGACATAGATAAACCTTTTTAGAATATTGCGCAACATTATAACAACGACCTAAGGGAAAACTCTATAAATTCATGCGTCCAAGCGTTATTTAACTCAATGTTACCCTGCGATTGCTCTTTTAGTGTCGAATGCTCATGATTATTTCGTGCTCTGATTACTTTTTATAACCACGGCTTAACTATAAAGTGAAAGACTGCCAAGAAAGACCACTCCATACCAGATAATACCAGTCGATATTTTATGAAAATACGAATCGATATTTTATGCACTTTTTATGAGCGTTAACGATTTAATTGCACCAATAAAGCTCGTCTATTAGTGAGAGACCCTCATAATAAAAAAACAACCTCACCAAGCCATTGAAATAACTATGTAAAATTTATTAATATTATTATGTCGCTCAGGCATCTACCTTGCAATGTATGGTTTAGCCCTAAAATATTAAATAAAAAACTACTACATAAAGAGACTATTATGAAAAAAACACTATTATCGATATCGCTCACATCTTTACTTGCCGCTACTTCATTATTATCAACACAAGCATCAGCTGTTGAAGGTTTATCTGCTAATTTTGCTGCTAGTAGTAACTATATATGGCGTGGTGTTAGCCAAACAGACAATGCTGCCGCTATTTCTGGTGGTATCGACTATGCTGACGATTCAGGCTTTTATGCTGGAGCTTGGGCTTCAAATGTCGATTTTGGTGATGATGCGAGTGCTGAACTAGATTTCTACTTAGGTTTTAGCGGCCAATTAAACGAAGATGTTAGTTATGATGTGGGTTATATTTATTATGCCTACCCTGACTCAGCCCAAACAGATAGTACTAACGAATATGATTTTGGCGAGATATATGGCTCTTTGGGCTATTCATATTTTTCACTTTCAGCAAGTTACGGAATTCATAACGACGACGGTGCTGCTTTTGCTGATGCCAGCTTATATATTGCAGCGGGAGCAGAGTTTGAAGTAGCTGATGGTTTAACCTTAGCTTTTCATCTTGGCGATTATTCTTTTGACGACGCCATGATCGCAGAAGATTATAACGATTACAGTGTTAGCTTAAGTAAAGATGGCTTCACCTTTGCGGTATCTGATACCGACATCGATAATGATGATATGAAGTTTGTCATTTCTTATTCGGTTGATATCGACTTATAAATAAAAATAAGCCAGTAATAATTTTACTGGCTTTTTAAAGATAGTTAAAGACAGTGCAAAAAAAATCTTCGCGTAGTACAATTATACTAGTGTTGATTTAAAAATAAACGGCGGCATAGCTAAGATATTTAAACCTAATTAATATATTTAGCGAAACCAAAAAGCCGATATTCATCACAATAACGATTTGCATCCATTAGTGAAATTTTACCTAATTAAATTAAATTTTAAGGATTTTACATGCAAATAATTATTTTTGATGATGCTGAACAAGTTGCAGAGCATGCAGCACTATGGGTCAGTGAATTAATCACTAAAAAAGCCAAACCTGTGCTCGGTCTTGCTACCGGTAGCACCCCGATTAGCCTCTATAAACATTTAGTTAATAAACATAAAAATGAAGGGCTAAGCTTTAGCCACGTCTCGTCATTTAATCTTGATGAATACCATAATATTAATGCTAATAATGCTCAAAGTTATCGGAGTTTTATGAAAGAGCATTTATTTGATAACGTAGACATAGCACAAACCAATACCTACCTACCAACGTGTAACCATAACCAAAACCCTCGTGAACAAGGGCTTAACTACGAAAACAAAATAAAATCATTAGGGGGTATCGACTTACAAATATTAGGTATTGGCGCTAATGGCCATATTGGTTTTAATGAACCGACTTCGAGCTTATCATCTCGTACCCGTATCAAAACATTAACCCAGCAAACACTGACAGATAATAGCCGTTTATTTAAAGACGGTGAAACACAACCAACGATGGCAATGACCATGGGTATTGGCACTATTATGGATGCTCGCTATGTATTATTAATGGCGACAGGAGAAAATAAAGCACAAGCAGTAAATACAATGATCACCGGAGCTTTATCCGCTATGTGTCCGGCATCCGCATTACAGATGCATGAAAATGCAGTTATTTTGTTAGACAAAGCAGCTGCAAGCCAACTACAAGATCATCAGTATTACCTTTGGGCTGATCAGCAACACCGTAAAATCAACGAAACTTATGGTTTTTATCATAATTATTAACAAAGTGAATGCTTCAATAAAAGGTCCCTAATCTAGGGACCTTTGTTGAGGTGAGATTTAACTTAACTTTTGTAGTTTTTTGTCTCGGTACATTTTGCTGTCTGCTATCGAGATGAGTTGTTCTAAGCTCTTGGATTGTTGAGGAAATAACGCTAAACCGAATGAAAATCTCAATGATAATTTATGCTTTTCCACCTGGTAAACTTTCTCTTGCAGTTGCTGAAATCGATCGTTTATATTATATCTCGCAGTGACTAATGTTTGAGCTGTGTTTCCTTGTGCTAATAACAGCACAAATTCATCTCCGCCCCATCGACAACAAAAGTCATCGGCACGTAAAGTGTTTTTTAAGTTAACCGCGAAGGCTTTTAACAGTTCATCACCGATATTATGACCGTATGAATCATTAACGCGTTTAAAATCATCTAAGTCTATCATTACTAGACTGTAGCAATCATTTCTGGTCAGTGTGGCGGAAAGTTTATCGAAATATGCCATTAAAGCGTATCGATTATCTAAGGTGGTTAGCGGATCATGGAAAGCTTGTTCCGTCAGCTTTTCATTGAGCACTTGAATATCGGTAATATCAGTCACTGTAACGGCTACAGAGTTAACTTGGTCTGAATGACTATCAAAAACAGGCTGATAAGCAACTTTGAGAAAAAGCATTTGTTTTTTATTTTCTGAATAAAACCAATCAGTATAAGTTCTCACCTTGCCTGAAAAACATAAATCGAGCTCTTTCTTAACCACTTTATTGAAAGCTTCTTCTCCTAAGACCGTTATAACATGTTGGTTAATAATGTCCGCTTTTGGCAAGCCCCATTTAAGGCTATATTGCTCATTAACTGACAAATAGTGATAGTTTTTATCAACTAAGGACAATAAATTATTCGAGTGGTCGACTAAATCAACAACAGATGAGTCCTGTAGTAATTCAGCACTATATTCAATAAGAAACAGAATCGGCTGTTTACTGATAATACTGACATACACCTCTATATTTTTTTGGATAAAACTAAAATGTGTTAAACATTTATCATTTGAGCCTAAAGGCATATTAGAAATGTTGAGAATGAATTCAGATAAACTAACCTTACTGTCACATAATGCAAAGAAGTCATCTCCCTCATTAATATGATATTTATGCTTGATGTGTTTACTACGACTAACTACAGTTCCTTGCTCATTAATAATTAAAGCGGGAAAGTTAACATAATTGAGTAAATCAGTGTTCAATGGAAAATCCTTTTTCTATTTTTATCAGTAAATTAGATAAATAATCTGTATATTAGACAAATATACAATTTAGCATAGACTAGCTATATTTTACTGTCAAAAATATATGCATTTTTTATAATTTATATCGACTTTACCCTGTTATGTTAAACAGGTAATCATTGTTAATCGCCACCACGTTAGCGATCACCTTGAAATAAGTTGCTCGTTCGATAACGCTAAAACGTGTAGATAATAATGATGAAATATATTTAGGATTGTTTTAGCGCGAAAAGTAAGCGACTATCAAGTGTCACCCAACAAAAGGATTATATGATGCCAACGGAAAACTTATCAAAAAAAACAAATTCTTCTGATAAAAGTAGTAGTTTTAAAACGACCGCTAAAAGCGTCGGCGCCGCTTTTTTTGGCGTACAAAGTAATAAAAACCGCGATAGAGATTTTAGTGAAGGAAAACTAAGCCACTTCATCATTGCTGCTGTAATCGGTGTAGCTATATTTATAGGCGTGTTGATCGCGGCAGTATCTTTAGTTTTACCTTAAGATAAGTGACTTAGAAGCTTACTTATAAAGTACCAGTAACTCTGCAACTTTATTACGTTTACTCGCCTTTTGGCTAATAGTGCGCGCTACTTGTATCGTTTTTTGCTTACTGGCATGCTCATATATTTTACGTGTCCAGATAGTGTCATGATTACTGATCAATACTGATATTTTATCTTGCTCAGTGACTTCTTCAGCAATATTGGCTAAATCAGCTTGCTCATCTAAACCAAAGCCATTACCAACATAACTGGTAAAACTAGCTGTTTTACTTAATGGTACATAAGGGGGATCACAGTAAATGACATCGCCACTTTTTGCCCTGGCAAAAGTTTCTCGGTAACCTTCACAAACAAAAGTGGCTTTCTTAGCTTTTTCCGCAAAATACAGCATTTCATTTTCAGGAAAATATGGACGTTTATACTTACCAAAGGGAACATTATAACCGCCCGATTTATTATATCGACATAAGCCATTATAACCATGACGGTTCATATAAAGAAATACCAGCGACCGAAAGTAGCTGTCACTACTGGCATTAAACTCTTTGCGTAACCGGTAATAAACTTCAGATTGATTATATTCAGGCGTAAAGTATATCGCTGAATCTTTGATAAATTTTTGTGGGTTTTCTTTAATAATATTATAGAGATTGATTAAGTCTTGATTTATATCATTTAACAAGTAATGCTCAAAATTACTGTTCAGAAATACTGAACCAGCACCGACAAAAGGTTCGACTAAACGCTCCCCTTTGGGTAACATTTTATTAATTACATCGCTGAGGCCGTATTTTCCGCCAGCCCACTTTAAAAATGCTCGATGCTTTTTGATCATTTAACCCATTTGCCTTACAACTCATTATTTAAGTGCTAGGCTTAAATAGACGTTTAAAATAGAAAACGAATTGTATCCTGATTAGCTTATTATTGGGAGTCTTGATAAGCATTGATTTCATTATTAATTGCTTGAAGTGACTTTACCCACGGCTGATAAACTTTAATACTACTTGGCAGTAACGTAACAGCCTTTTCTGCGGCCAAACGAGTCTCAAAAACCTCAGAGGTTATCATTAGCATAGGTTGTTGATTAAATAGTCGGTAGTAACTTTTAATCTTGAGACCGACAAAATCAGGTATAAACTGCTGATATACGGAAAGACGAGTAAAACCAGCAATTTGTATAACAAAGCCCGATGGTGCGCTTATATAGTAAGTGGCTTGGGCGCCAACATCTTCAATCGAGTTTACTGGAATAGCGGCTTGCGTAATCAGGGGTGTCACTTTATTTTCTGACTTTTTAACGGATAAAGCCTCTATTACGGTTTTACCCGTTGATAAGGTAACAGAAGCTTTATTTTCAGTATCCCCTTTTTTATCAAGAAACGATGCAAAGCGCTTAGCTTTAGCGGTGGCTATTGGCTCTGTCGACTCAACGACGTCTTTTTCTGCGTTGACAATCGCTTGAACGATATCATTTGGCTCTGCCGGTAGACTAATTAGAACCTTTACCCCTGGGTCGGGTGCGGTTAACGAAAGAAATATATCTTCACTCTTCGCTGGAGCACTCACATTTTTATTATTATAGGCTGAAATAATACTGGTCGAGTTTGCTGGTACCGCTTTTAATTTAAGCTGGGTGTTCGCACTAAAAACATCTTGTTGGAACAACCAATAACCTGTTGCCCCTAAGCAAATCACGAAACAGATAAAAATTAAGGTCCACTTCGTAAAACGGCTGAAGGTAAAAAGTGATGTCTTCACTTTGAATGCTTTGGAGTTAAGGGTTAATAACTGACCTGTTTCTCCAGATAAAACTGAGATTTTCTTATGGAATAGTGATTTATTTTGCGCCAATAAAAGTCCAGCTTTTGGCGTACCAAGCATAAGCACACTGATTGCATAATTGGCTTTTTTAGCTATGTCAGTTAATTGACATAGCTCATGTAAAATTTGTACGGAGAGAAACTGGGCGTGTTCGATGACAATATCAATGGTTTGCTTTTCTTGCTTAGATAAATTGATCAAGCTAACAGCTAAAGACTGCTCAGGATCAAATAGAGTGTCAGCGAAAAGTTGCTCAACAATACGACAGCGAATTTGAATATCGTTTAATTTAGGTGATATAGCGATAAAAGCAGCATTGTGATCATTACCCAAAGAGCCAAGAAACTGACTCGCTACTTGAGAATAAACATTGGCATCTTGGTCAACAACCAAAACGGCATGCTTTGAAAAGCGTAAAATATAATCAACGCGTGCGTTAGCACTAATGGTTGTTACACTTTGTGGAGCGTTATATTCTGTGGCATGTGCTTGTGCAGACATGTTTCACCTGTTCTGTATTAAAATTACAGAATTTGTTGAAGCATCTCCTCACTAATATCATCACGCATTTCTGATTGACCAATAGCCGTGGGTACGATTAAACGTAATACACCTGCCAAATTCTTTTTGTCACGACGCATGTGACAAATAAATTCTTCAAAGCCCATACTTTCAGGCGCTGTTAATGGTAAATCAAACGCGGCAATTAATGTTTCTATACGACGAAGATCTGACGCTTCAAGCAAATTCATTGCTACTGATAACTTAGAGGCAAGTACCATGCCAGTAGCGACAGCTTCACCATGAAGCCAGTTACCGTAACCTTGATCGGCTTCGATAGCATGACCAAAGGTATGGCCTAAATTCAATAATGCCCTTACGCCGGATTCGGTCTCATCAGCGGCAACAATATCTGCCTTGCATTGACAGCAAGTTTTAACCATTTCAATCAGTGTGTTTTTATCTGCTGATTTTATTTTTTCAATATTGCTTTCTAACCAAGCAAAAAAATCATTATCACCTAAGATACCGTACTTAATCACCTCAGCCATGCCCGCATTGAATTCGCGGATAGGTAAAGTGCTAAGGCTATCAATATCAATAAGAACAGCTTTTGGCTGGTAGAAAGCGCCAATCATGTTTTTACCTAAAGGATGATTAACCGCTGTTTTACCACCGACAGAAGAGTCGACTTGTGAAAGTAATGTGGTTGGAACTTGAATAAAGTTGATTCCGCGTTGGTAACATGCGGCTGCAAAGCCGGTAATATCACCAATAACACCGCCGCCTAAAGCAATTAATGTCGAATCTCGCCCATGACCATTGGCCAATAAATGTGACATGATCACATCAAAGTTTGCAAGTGACTTTTGAGCTTCGCCATCAGGTAATATTATTTCGTCAACGTCGAAAGCGCTTAGTTTTGCTTTTAAAGTAGCAAGATATAACGGCTTAACAATATTATTAGAAACGATGCATACTCGTTTACCACGAATATGCTGAGTAAGCAGACTATTATTAGTTAATAGTCCGCTATCAATATAGATGGGGTAACTGCGTGTACCGAGTTCAACATTTAGCGTTGTCATTTTTAGGTCTTTTTTTGAGTGCCTAGCCGCTTTTAGAAATCTAAGCGCTCAACAATTTTATGGGCAACAACTTTAGCACTTTGATCATCTGTTTTTACAATAACGTCAGCAATTTCTTCATATAAAGGATTGCGTTCTATTGCTAGATTCTCAAGTACTGTGCGTGGTTCTTCAGAGGTTTGCAACAATGGACGTTTACGATCACGCTGCGTACGAGCCACTTGCTTGTCTATAGTTGTTTCTAAGTAGACAACTATGCCTCGTGCCGATAAGCGATTACGTACTTGTGTACTTATCACTGAACCACCACCAGTCGCTAAAACAATACCTTGTTTTTCACTTAGGTCTTCAATTACACCTTCTTCTCTTTTACGAAAGCCTTCTTCGCCTTCAAGATCAAAAACCCATGCGATGTCTGCACCTGTTCGGCGCTCTATTTCCTGATCAGAGTCAAAAAACTCAAGATGTAGCCTATCAGCTAATTCTCTACCAATTGTGCTTTTACCAGCGCCCATAGGGCCGATAAGGAAAATATTACGTTTTTCTGCCATTAGATTAACTTCAGCTCGTATAAATAATTACGTTTACAAATATGAGGGAACCCCCTCCGAAAATTTTGAGGGCGTAATTATCGCAATTGTTCGGTGTACATTGCAAGTTAACTAAGACGAAAATAAAATGAAATTACTCAGTAACTCACAAAGTTGTTTAAAAACGCTCAGTTACGATGCGTGGTGTCACAAAAATTAATAATTCTTTTTTCTCATTAAAGTTGTTGCTATTTCTAAATAGCCAACCAAAATAGGGAATGTCGCCTAAAACAGGTACTTTTGATACTGTACTGATAATTGCTTGTTGATAAATTCCGCCAAGAACAATCGTTTCGCCATTATTAACTAGCACTTGTGTACCTATTCGCTGAGTATCAATTGCGGGTGCTTGGCCACTTTGTACATCAGAGACGGTATCTTGAGTAACAACTAAATCAAGAATAATACGATCGTCTGGGGTAATGTGTGGTGTTACCGTTAAACTAAGCACAGCTTTTTTAAATTGGGTTGACGTCGCGCCACTTGAGGATGCTTCTTGATAGGGAATTTCGACCCCCTGTTCAATATACGCTTGTTTTTGATTTGCCGTAGTAATTCTTGGACTTGCGATAATTTCACCCTTATTTTCTTTCTCCATCGCGCTCAACTCAAGATCCAATATAGTACCATCGGCTAATCGCGCCACTTGAAAAGCAATACTACCTGCTGGGTTTGCTACGGGTAAGTTAACATTTAATCGGTCAGCTAAATTAGGTACCAGCCCACTTGCCGCAGAATTAGCCCCCTCTAAGGAGCCAGAGCCCGCATATTCCCCGTCAGTATCAGTAACCCCCCAGCGTATACCTAACTCTTCATTAATGCTGTCTTTCACTGTGACCATACGCGCTTCTATAATCACTTGTCGTACAGGAATATCTAAAACATTGACCATACGCTTTATATCTTCGATACTTTTCGCCGTATCACGAATTAATAAGGTATTCGTTCGCTCGTCAACACTGACACTGCCACGTGTTGACAAAATACTATTGTCATCATTTTTAATTAAGTTAGCAAAGTCGGTTGCCTTAGCATAATTTACTTGTACATATTCAGAGTAGAGTGGCGCAAGTTCAGCGACTTGCTGTTTAGCTTGTAAATCACGTGCTTCACGGGCAGAAAGTTCGTCGCTCGGAGCAACCATTAAAATGTTGCCTTCCATACGCTTATCTAAGCCTTTAACTTTTAATATAATATCAAGGGCCTGATCCCATGGCACGCCGTCTAAACGCAAAGTCACATTTCCAGAGACGCTATCGCTGGTCACTAAGTTAAAGCCATTGTAATCAGCAATAATTTGTAAAACGGTACGAACAGGAATATCTTGAAAATTTAAAGAAATAGCGCGACCACTAAAATCACCATCTTCTTCTAAGTAACCGGGCGCCTTATCATTTTTAACAACGGTTAATGAAAAAACATTATTAATCTGTTGATGCTTAAAAGTAAAATCACTATTGATATCGACAATAAACTTGGCATTACGTCCCTCTCTAAAGGTTTCGATGCCAGTAACTAACGTACCAAAGTCGGTAACATCTAATTTATAAAGTAAATCGTCAATAATTTGGGTGTTATGGAATTCGATATACAGCTTGCCGAGTTTGTCTGTCACATCAACAGCAACCATACTGTCATCAAGGTAAACCAGTATTTGTGCTTCATTGTTTTCACCATTACGAAAATCTATCGAATCAATGTTGTTAATAAAGGTATTACCTAATGGATTGACCTGGGTAATCGGCGAGTCGCCCACACCTTTATTGAGAATTAATGAGAAGAACTTACCATTTTGCTTAATATCAAAAACTGACAGTTGATCTAAGTGAACCGTAGCAACCACTTTTCCTGCTAATTTTTGCACGCTAACATGACTAACTCCGGCATGTTCAACAATGGTTTTTAATAACTTTTCATTAAACTCATTCGCATCAAAGGTAATGCTAATTTGAGCAGGATTCATCGCCGTTTTCATCACGGGTGGATTAACAATGGTTTCGGTGAGTTCAAACTGCAACTCTATTTCATCGTTCTGTAAAGTATTATATTTAATACCGATTAGATCACTAGACCATGCCGAAAAAGCCAAAGAATAGAGCATCACTGCGGTGATAACACTTCGCGTTACCGTTAATGTAACTGACTGATTAGTTTTTATTTTATTAAATAGCAACATTACTTCCCTTGCCCCTCTGTACCTGACTTGACCATTTTAAGTGTCGTCTCACGTTCGACCCAACAACCAGCGCCATCAGCAATTAATTCTCTAACTTTAACATCAAATGGATTCACCATTGTAATGCGACCATGATTCAACCCTAAATAACTTCCAACAGCAACTCGATGTAAGGTTGCATCAGAGGCCTCAACAAGTGCCCAAATAATCTCTTGTTCTCCTAAAGTTCCTCGCATTGATAAATTGCTAAGCGGATACTTTTCCAAGGGCTGCTTACGGCGACGAGGATCTGGACTCAAACATCCTGACATCTGTTGAATTTTCTGTTGGATTGCTTCAACTTCTGGTTTATCAAATGGACTTCGTAACCCTTGCGCTGAATAGTCAAAATGACCAAACTTTGAAATTACCGGCATAGGTTTAATAACATTAGGTGTATTTGCCTGCACTGTCGCTATATGGGTTCGTAAATCACTGGTATCATCAAAGCAACCACTGACACTGATAACAAGCGCAATAAATAAGACTGACTTTTTCATTTTTCTTCAGCCTCTCGATAACGATAAGTTTTTGCTTGTAGTTTTAAACCCAGCAAACCATTTTCCATATTGTTAATATCGACATCAAAGTCATGCAAAGTAACAATTCGAGGTAACCCAGCAATTTTACTGACAAAGTTACCAAACTCATGATAAGAACCAACCACTTCAATATCAATAGGAAGTTCAATATAAATTTCACGGGTTATTTCTGGCTGCCAATTAAGCTTAACAAATTTCAGCCCACTTGTTGTCCCAACAAAAGTTATATCATCAAGTAAGCCAGGGGTTTCATGACTTTCAGGCAAACTTCTTAATTGATTGGCAAATAAGGCCTCTGCCTCTTTCATTTGCTGCTCAAATAACTCTAAATTAGCAGCAACATGGTATTTTATTTGATATTGGCTTTTTAGTGTAACTTCTTCCGCCGCGTAATTATCGAGTGTTGTTATTTTATCACTGATTAATAAAAAATAACCTAACACCAAAACCACGATAGCGATAAAAACGGCTAATGTTATTTTGGCAGCTTTTGGCCATTGCCCAACGTTATCAGCCTCTAAACCTTCAAATTGTTCAAAGAATTGAGTTAAATCTATGTTCATGATTTACCTCCGTTAGTGATGACTTTTTCGTCATCTCCACTATTTAATAAGCCTTTAATACGCACCCGCATTTTAAAGTCACTCAATAATTTGTTTTTTGCTTCATTGGTCGTAATAGATTCTAAAATTGCATCGGTAAATAACACCGAGCGCTCTATTTCACGGATCATATTCGCTAAATGATTATTCGATTCACTTTTGCCAACGATGTTAATACTGTTGCCCTGTTTTTCAAGACGGGTCAAATAAACACCTGTTGGCACTATTTTAGCTATTTCATCAAAAACTTGGGTACCCACATTTCGGCTGCGCTGAAGTTGTTCAACCACTTGAGTTCTTTTTTGTAATTCTTTTTTCTTTTCGTTTAAGTTTTTAATTTTTATAATACGGGCGTCTAGAAGAGCAATTTCTGTTTTTAAAAACTGATTACGTGAATTTTGACCATCAATACGCATTTGGTAAAATTGACTAATAATAAAAACCAGTGCGAAGGCGATTACGGCAACAATAGTAAGTAGGGTAAAATACTCACGTTGTTTGGCTTTTTCGGCTTCTTCGCGCCATGGGAGTAGATTTATAAATGCCATGAAACAAAGCTCCTCAATGCTAAACCTGCTGCTACCATATATTGAGCGGCGGTTTTATCTAACACATCTTTATCTACACTGTCGGCAACGGTCATCGATTTAAAAGGATTGGCAATAATAGTATGGATACCTAATTCTTCAGTTAACAAGGCTTCAAGACCTTCAACATTAGCACTACCACCTGAAACAATAATATAATCTACTTTCTTTTTCCCACTAGAGGTTAAGAACATTTGTATTGCACGGCGAATTTGCTGTGTAAAAATGGTGTGAAACGGTCCTAAAACTTCAAAGGTATAATTAGGCGGCAAGTCATTCGTTATTTTGGCATGCTCGGCTTCTTCAAAGGTTTGATTATAATATGAAACAATTGATCGAGTGTATTGTTCGCCGCCAAAGAGTTGATCCCGGCTATAAATATGTGCGCCAGCATCAGTCACCGAAAACAAGGTCATCACCGCGCCCACATCAACTATAGCAACCGTTTTGTCTTTAGCATCATCGGGTAATTGCGATAAACTTAAATCGTAGGCTCGACTCACGGCATATGACTCAACATCAATAACCTTAGTTTGAAATCCTCCCAATTCTAAAGCCGCAACTCTCGCTTCTACTGATTCGGTTCGAGCAGCACTTAATAAAACATTAACCTTGGTTGGGTCTGATTCATTAATGTCCAGTTTTTCAAAATCTAAACTAACCTCATCTAAAGGGTAAGGAATTAAACTATCGGCTTCAATTTCAATTTGACTGGCGAGCTCGTGCTCAGACAAATTAACGTCCATATAGATAACTTTAGTAATAACGGTTTGTCCAGAAACGGCTGCTGCAGCTTGATTGACTGAAGAGGTAATTTCTTTTCTGATTTTAGTAACAACTTTGCCAACGGCATCAATGTCTTGGATTTCTCGGTCAATAATAGCGCCACGGGGCATAACTTCTGTTGCTAATGCTTCCAGCACATACCCTTCATCGTCTTGACTTAACAAAACCGCTTTTATTGCATGAGAACCAATATCAATACCAACTATTAAAGATGTATTCTTTTTAAAAAGACTGCTGAGCATAACATCCTACTAATATGAGTAAATTCACTAATAACGACACAATTTAAATAAATAAATTTAAATAAACATTATTGCATTGCTTTATATTAGGCATAAACCTGAGATAAATACATTTATTACATGCTTTTAAAGGATATACTAGTGTTATTAATCGTTTTTTTGTCCAATATTGAGAGAAAAATTTAGTGCTTTTATTTAAACGTCTCATAAAAGTAGGGCTAATCTTTATATTTTTAGCTTGTTTGTCTTTAGCCGCTTTATATTTATCAATGCGCAGTGAATTGCCCAGTGTGACTTCATTAAAAGACATGCAATGGCAAACGCCGATGCAAATTTTTAGTGCCGATAATAAGTTAATCAATCAGTTTGGCGAAAAAAAACGCATCCCCTTAAAGCTTAACGAATTTCCACAACAACTGATTAACGCCATTTTAGCCAGTGAAGACGATCGCTTTTATTCACATTTTGGCGTCGACCCAATTGGACTAGGCAGAGCTGTACTCGGTAAACTGATGGGACAAAACAAAGGGGGTGCAAGTACCATTACCATGCAAGTGGCACGAAACTTTTTCTTATCCTCTGAAGTAACCTACACTCGAAAAATCCGTGAAATATTTTTAACTTTCCATATTGAAAGTTTACTCACAAAAGATGAAATACTCGCCCTGTACATGAATAAAATACCGTTAAGTCATCGTAGCTTTGGTTTTGGCGCAGCAGCACAAGTATATTACGGTAAAGATGTTAAAGACTTAACACTGGCACAGATAGCGGTACTTGCTGGTTTACCTAAAGCACCTTCTAACAGAAACCCTATAAGTTCGCCTGATAACGCCAAGACCAATCGCGCAATTGTTTTACAGCGTATGTATAGCGCAGGCTATATCAACTCAACAGAGATGGAACAAGCAAACCAAGCCCCTATTACTGGCAAGAGACACAGTGTAGAAATTGAGTTGAATGCGCCATACATAGCAGAGATGGCACACCAAGAGATGGTCGATCTCTATGGAAAAGAGCTTGCCTATACCGGTGGCTACAATGTTTATCTAACGGTTAACTCAGACTTTCAAAGAGCAGCACAAAAAGCAGTAATCGATAACTTACTGTCATACGATTTGCGACATGGATATCGTGGCGCAGTCGTTTCTTTACGCCCAGAGTTAACTGAAAATACAAGTACTATTGATAAGGTAGCTGAGCTCAGCGATGATGAAGTTATCAAAGCGCTTAATAAAATCGATAATTATCAAACACTTTTTCCTGCTGTGATCACAGGTATTGCTGAACAGTCAGCGACGATTAAATTTTTAGGTCATCAAGATAATAACCATATCACTTTGCAAGAAGGCGATATATTATGGCAAGGCATGTCGTGGGCGCGCGAATTTATTAATGATGAAAAACAGGGCGCTGCACCTAAGCTTGCCAATGAAATACTCCAATATGGCGATGTTGTCTTTGTTATTAAAACCGCGCAGGGTTTTACATTAAGCCAGCTACCAGAAGTGAGTTCTGCTCTCGTCTCTTTATCAACAGATAATGGTGCGATAAAAGCAGCTATTGGCGGATTTAGCTTTCAGCAAAGCCAGTTTAATCGAGTTACACAGGCAAAACGACAAGTGGGCTCTAACATAAAGCCCTTTATTTACTCCGCCGCTTTAGATAATGGCTTTACCTTAGCCACACTTGTCAATGATGCGCCAATTAACCAATGGGATGAAAGTTCAGGTTCAGTTTGGCGTCCAGAAAACTCTCCCCCTATTTATAACGGCGACATTCGGGTTCGATTAGCACTTGCACAATCTAAAAATGTTATCGCCGTTAGACTATTAAGAGCGGTTGGATTAGACAAAATAATTCCGCATTTAGCAGCCTTTGGCTTTGTACCCAACGATTTACCACGAAACGAAACACTTGCTCTAGGCTCTGCATCTCTAACACCATTAGAAGTGGCCACCGGATTTGCAACCTTCGCGAACGGCGGCTATTTAATCAGACCCTATTTAATTGATAGAATAGAAGATTCGTTTGGTAAAGTCCTCTTCCAAGCAAATCCAGCTATTGCCTGTGACATATGTTCACTAGAAATTAAGCAACGAGATATTAATAATTCCTCAGTCCCGCTTGAGCTTTTAGCTGAAAAAGACCTACGTCCACTTATTAAAGCTGAACGAGTGATTAGCCCGCAGAACGCTTTTTTAGTGACACAAGCATTAAATGCGGCAATTTGGGGTTCAGATTATCAAATGAAACCGTTTTGGCGAGGAACAGGATGGCGCGCACAAACATTAAAACGACATGATATTGCAGGAAAAACAGGGACAACAAATCAATCAAAAGATGCGTGGTTTTCAGGCTTTAGCCGTCGATTGGTCACTACTTCTTGGGTAGGCTTTGATGACCCTGGCAGAAGTTTGGGTAAAACACGTTATAATAGCAATCTCGATAAATATCAAATTACCGGTGGCGAAGCTGGTGCAAAATCAGCACAACCAGCTTGGATAGACTTTATGGAAGTTGCATTAGTTGCTCATCCTGAAGAACCTTTTATTCAGCCTGTTGATATAGTGTCAGTACGCATTGATAAAAGCAGCGGTAAACTGACCAATAAAACAGATAAAACCAGCTTTTTTGAATACTTTCAGTTTGGCACCGCGCCAACAGAATCGGTAACACAAGATAATAGTAGTGAAATACTTGATGGCTCACGTATTTTTGATGAGAGTAGTAACGACGATATATTTTAACCAGGCAGTAATTTTCTTCCAATATCATTAGTCGCCTGACAAATGTTAGTGAGATACTTGCTGTAACTTGTCGCTATTGTCAGCTTTTGACTTTTATAACTTTCATTTGCAACTTATTCCTTACAGAACAAAACATTTATTTAATTGTTTTGTTCCTTTTACAAAAATAAATTCACTGTAGATTATGCGAATCAACAGCATAATCTACAGTCTCTCCCATAAAGCAAAACCAGCAATAAGTTCTTGTAATAAAACAATTAAAATAAATTAACATGGTTCTAATGGTAAAATATTTAGTTTAATTACTCAGTCACCGTATCTTCCCCCCTACCACTATAAATGAAAGTTATAGTGAAAACTTTCACAACGAAAGAAATTTTGCTTTCGTTTTGTCTAATAATCGCCTAAAATTGCGTTCTCAAACATGTTTAACACAAAATGTTCACTGTCGTACTTTTAGGAGAGTATTCGCTATGGCTTCTTTAGAAAGCTCAATTGATTTATCTGTATATGGCATCAATGATGTTGCCGAGATTGTTTACAATCCGTCTTACGAGTTACTCTTTGCTGAAGAAACTAAGTCTGAACTGACTGGTTTTGATAAAGGCATAGAAACCGAACTTGGTGCGGTTAACGTCGATACGGGTATTTTTACCGGTCGCTCACCTAAAGATAAATATATTGTTCGTGATGATACTAGCCGTGATACGGTTTGGTGGTCTGATCAAGGTAAGAATGATAACAAACCAATGACGCAAGAAACTTGGGATCATTTAAAGACTTTAGTGACTACTCAACTTTCTAAACAGCGTTTATTTGTTGTCGATACTTACTGTGGTGCTAATGCCGATACACGCTTAAAAGTTCGCTTTATCACTCAAGTTGCATGGCAAGCTCACTTTGTTAAAAACATGTTTATTCGCCCTTCAGATGAAGAGTTGAAAGATTACGAACCCGATTTCATCGTAATGAATGGTGCTAAAACAACTAACGATAAATGGCAAGAACAAGGTCTTAACTCTGAAAACTTTGTTGCCTTTAACCTTACTGAAAAAATTCAATTGATCGGCGGTACTTGGTACGGCGGAGAAATGAAAAAAGGTATGTTCTCAATGATGAACTACCTATTACCTTTAAAAGGTATTGCTTCAATGCACTGTAGTGCAAACGTCGGTGAAGAAGGCGATGTAGCGGTATTTTTCGGCTTATCAGGTACAGGTAAAACAACGCTTTCTACAGATCCAAAGCGTCAACTTATCGGCGATGACGAACATGGCTGGGATGATAATGGTGTGTTTAACTTTGAAGGTGGTTGTTACGCTAAAACGATCAACTTAAGCAAAGAAAATGAACCTGATATTTATAATGCGATACGTCGAAATGCATTATTAGAAAATGTTAGCGTTGATGAACACGGTAAAATTGATTTTGATGATAACTCAAAAACTGAAAATACCCGTGTGTCTTACCCAATTGATCATATTGAAAATATTGTTAAGCCTATTTCTCGTGCTGGTCATGCGAAAAAAGTTATTTTCTTAACTGCCGATGCTTTTGGTGTATTACCACCTGTTTCAAAGTTAACCCCCGCACAAACTGAATATTACTTTTTATCTGGTTTTACAGCTAAACTTGCTGGAACTGAGCGTGGTATTACCAAGCCGACTCCGACATTCTCAAGTTGTTTTGGCGCAGCCTTCCTAAGCTTGCACCCTACTCAGTATGCTGAAGTTCTACGTAAACGTATGCAAGCCGTTGGTGCTGAAGCTTACTTAGTTAACACCGGTTGGAATGGTACGGGTAAACGTATCTCAATAAAGGCTACTCGTGCGATTATTGATTCGATTCTAGATGGTTCTATAGATAGCGCTGAAACTACTGTTTTACCGTTATTTAATTTAGAAATCCCAACGAGTGTTGCAGGGGTTGAAGGCGATATTCTTGACCCTCGTGATACTTACACAGATAAAGAAGAGTGGAACACTAAAGCAGAAGATTTAGCTAAGCGCTTTGTTAAAAACTTTAGTAAGTTTACTGATACTGATAATGGTAAGTCATTAGTCGATGCTGGACCTCAGCTATAAAGACTTAATATTTAAATGTTATCACTAAAAAGCCGCTAAACTTAACGTTTAGCGGCTTTTTTCTGTTCAGGATGAACAGTCATCACAGCATGACCATTCTTAGTGAGACATGCCTTCTATTGCATCAGTCCATTGTGCAACGCACGGTTACTATGTGAATTTCAGAAAATTTATTTAATGGGTAATAAAACCTTGGCTGATAAACCGCCTTCAGCACGGTTAGTTAACAGAACATCACCACCATGAGTATTCACTATCTTCTTTATTATCGCTAAGCCTAAACCACTTCCTTCTGTGCCTCGCGCTTTATCCCCTTGCGTAAAAGGTTGGAACAAACGTTCTATATCTTCTTCAGGAATACCAGGGCCGTTGTCAGACACACAGAAATACACTGACTTTTTATCCGCTGAAATCCCGGTAATAATATCAATATCTCCATCAGAGTAACGTAAGGCATTCTGAATAATATTAGCAACCGCTCTCTTCATCGCAACAAAGCGTAGCGGTATTTCAGGTAGTTCTTGCTCTGAAAAATTTATCTGCCGACCATAAATAAGTTCGGTTTGCATCACATCATTAATTAAGTGATTGAGATCGCAAAGCTCAGGCTTATCTTTACTGTTATGGCGAATGTAGTCGATAAACTGATCAATAATACTGTTCATATCATCAATATCGCCTTCGATACCCTCTTTTAAAAACTCATCTTGTGTTGACATCATCTCCGCCGCAAGGCGAATTCTGGTTAATGGCGTGCGTAAATCATGAGAAATTCCGGCCATCAATAAGTTACGATCGTCTTCGAGCTGTTTTATACCTCGAGACATATGATTAAAAGCTTGAGTTACCGCAACAATTTCAGTGGTTCCTAACTCGGCTAATGGCTGAGGAAACTCGCCACGCCCGACATCTTCTGCGGCTTTTTGTAATGCTTTTAAAGGACGATTTATTTGCCGAACAAACAACCAACCGCCAATGACACTTAATAGGCCCAGAAACATTAACACCACTGTAAGCGGAGAAAAGTTTGCTTCTTCTAGACCTGAAAGGGGAATTCTGATCCAATAATGTGGCGCTTGCGGAGGCCTGATCCAGAATATATATTGCTCCCCTCCTTGGGTCAGTCTCAGTTCAGCATCGCCATCAAGTAATTTTGACATCTCTTTAGAGCGATGCGCAAGATAGGTAGCTTCTGCCAACCCTGACGATAATGCGTCACTTTCACGATAAACTTCAATGCCCGTTTTTTCTTGAAATGATCTTGAGAATGCCTTTCTAAGCAGATCATCATCAATATCAATAAGCACAACCCGTACTTGTTTTGCTAACAACTCATTAGTTAGCTGAGTATTAGGTTGGATGATGTAATAAACCATTGATACCCAAGAAACAACTTGATTAATCAAGAGTAAAAAACCAATCAAGAGTACGGTTTGCCCAAAGGCACTACGTGGCAATATTTTCATGGTTTACATCCATAGTAGGGTCTTCGCTTATATAAGGTAGGTAACGGTGTTAAACGCACTAATTGACTTCTTTACCTTCAGGCACAAAGACGTAGCCTAAACCCCAAACCGTTTGAATATAACGAGGTTTTGCCGGATCTACTTCTAACATTCTTCTTAAACGTGAAACCTGTACATCAATACTACGCTCTAAAGCTGAATAATCACGACCACGCGCTAAATTCATCAGTTTATCACGAGACAGTGGCTCTCTCGGGTGAGTGATCAGGGCTTTTAAAACAGCAAATTCGCCACTCGTTAAAGGCATATTAATATCGCCTTTTACCATCTCTCTAGTGGCAAGGTTAAGTTGATACTCACCGAAAGAAACAATGTTCTCTTCTTGTGAAGGAGCGCCAGGAGCTTCTTGTACCCTACGTCTCAACACAGCTTTAATTCGCGCTAATAATTCTCTTGGATTAAAAGGTTTTGGCATGTAATCATCAGCACCGAGTTCCAAACCAATAATACGATCAACTTCATCGCCTTTGGCGGTTAGCATGACAATTGGCATATCATTAGATTGTTGACGTAAGCGACGACATATAGATAAGCCATCTTCGCCAGGTAACATCAAATCTAAGACTAACAAGTGAAAGTTCTCTCTCTCAAGTAAACGATCCATTTGCTCTGAACTCGCCGCAGTACGCACAGCAAACCCTTGTTCAACTAAATATCGCTCTAAAAGCGCTCGAAGGCGCATATCATCATCAACTACTAATATCTTTTTAGTTTCATTACTCATTGGGGTCATCCTATAACAATCATTTGTTCACTATAATCTAAAAAAAGTAATAATAAAGCTGCTATTAAGAATTAAAGTTAAGGTATTTGTTACAATTTATGAAGTTTGACCGTTTACAGGCATACGGAGTGAGGCCAGACAGTCTCATTGAACTGCAAAGTTATTAACACCTGCTCTGTGTTAGCGACTTTGACTGTTTTGTTAAAATTTAGAGATAAAAAAAGACGCCTAAGCGTCTTTTCTTGAATTCTCGTGAGCACTAAAATCTGCAATTATGCGATGCTTCTTTTAGGTACAGCGATACAACACCTGCTCTGTGTTAGTAACTTTGGCTGTTTTGACTATTTCACTAAAATCTAGATATAAAAAAAGACGCCTAAGCGTCTTTTCTTGAATTCTCGTGAGCACTAAAACCTGCAATTATGCGATGCTTCTTTTAGGTACAGCGATACAACACCTGCTCTGTGTTGGCAACTTTGACTATTTGACAGTTTTTGCTAAAATTTAAATATAAAAAAAGACGCCTAAGCGTCTTTTCTTAAATTCTCGTGAGCACTAAAATCTGCAATTATGCGATGATTTTAGATACAACACCAGCACCAACAGTACGACCACCTTCACGGATAGCGAAGCGTAAACCTTCATCCATCGCTACTGGGTTGATTAGCTCTACAACAAA
>NZ_JACGVS010000030.1:0-39016 GCF_014077345.1 Colwellia sp. BRX8-4 | reverse complement strand
GTTATTTTAAGTTTCTTTTCGTGGATCAAGCGTCGAATAATTTCAATACCATTTAATTCGTCGCCATGTACCGCCGCACTCAAAAAAATAGTGGGCCCCGGTTTTTTAGCGCGAATAATATGAACAGGCAAAGAAACGTCGGCATCGGTATATAACTTAGCAACCGGCAACTCTATTTTGCGCTGCTCTCCAGGTAAAATTTCGAACTCACCTATACGTAATATGTCCATAAAACTCTCTTTAATTATCCTTTGCCACGTGTTTTGGTGTCATGAGGTTTTGCATTTTTTTCTAAAAACTCAAACACCATCCCGGCAACATTTTTACCCGTCGCTTTTTCAATACCTTCAAGGCCAGGAGATGAATTAACTTCCATGACCATAGGACCATTTTGTGAACGCAGTAAATCGACGCCACACATGTTCAAGCCCATCGCCTTTGCCGCTTTAACTGCTGTGTCACGCTCTTCTTTCGATAATTTAACCACAGTAGCAGAGCCGCCGCGATGTAAATTAGAACGAAATTCACCTTCAGCGCCTTGACGTTTCATCGCCGCAACCACTTTACCGCCAATGACTAAACAGCGAATATCAGCACCACCGGCTTCTTTAACAAATTCTTGTACTAAGATGTTCGCTTTTAAGCCCATGAATGCTTCGATGATGGCTTCAGCCGATTTAGCGGTATCGGCTAATACTACGCCTATGCCCTGCGTGCCTTCGAGCAACTTAATAACCACTGGCGCGCCGCCAACATTTTTAATTAAATCTTTGGCATTATCAGGCTTGTTTGCAAAACCCGTTCGCGGTAAACCCAAACCTTTACGCGATAGCAACTGTAATGACCGCAATTTATCGCGTGAGCGGCTGATAGCGACGGACTCATTAATGTTGAAAGTACCCATCATTTCAAATTGTCTTGCCACAGCTGTGCCATAAAAAGTTACAGAGGCGCCGATACGAGGAATAATTGCATCATACTTTGGCAATTCTTTACCCTTGTAACGCACAGCTGAACGAGTACTCGTGATATCCATATAACAGTGTAATGTATCGATAATATCAACTTCATGGCCCATAGCTTCGCCGGCTTCTTTTAAACGGCGCGTAGAGTAAAGATTTTTGTTTCTAGATAAGATAGCAACTTTCATAATAAGTCCTGTAGTGCTCACCTTTATTTAAGGTTAAAGAGTGAGGTAATAAGTAATATCGAGTGTATAGCTAGCTCATTAAATAATAAAGCGCTATATTTCGATACGTTTAATCAAATAAAGTGATTAGACGGCGATTTATATAATTATAAAGTCGTTATTATAGAATATTTTACGTCAATAGTTGAAAAAATAACGATTAAAATTTATTAAGATAAAACACTGAGCAAATATTACTTGTTTAGACAAATTTATGGGCTCTACAACATTGGACTAAACTGTGATTTTCCCGGGTAAAATGGCTTAAATGAATAATGGCAGATTATTTTGTATATTATTTTTAAAATGGCAATACTGGCAGAGTTTTAGAACAAAAAATGAGGGGGAAGTTTGTTGAGAATAATGAATAGCTGTGTTTATTTACGAATAGATGAAGTGAAGTAAGTGAACTCAAATTATAAAAACCACTTATATTAAGTGGTCTAAATAATTTGAGTGACTTAGACAAGCTGGTAATACAAAACGATTACTCGTCTTTAGGTAAAACCTTTATTGTTTTGTAATCGCCTTCTTTTAATTCGTCATTGATACAATTTAATAAATAAGTTTTCATATCAGCTTCTGCTATTTCATCTTCAATAGCGTATTCTTTACATTGACTTAAAAGACTTGATACGTAGTCACTAGGTGCATCCATTAAAGCAGGTTCTGCTTCTTCACTGTGCGCTATGCTTGAAGTTAGGGCTAATAAAGCGATAGCTAAAATTGTTTTTTTCATAAATATTCTCTTTACATTAAAATTACTTACATATCCCAATAGTCACTTAATGAATTAAGTTGACGGTCAAGGAACCTTTTTTCATTTAAAATATCTAATCTTTCTTTAACCAGATATTTCTGTTTGGCGATATTGCTAATTTCTTTTTTATTTGCAGAGCCACTCGTTACTTCGAATCCGGAGATACCAGGATTGAAATTCAAATTGCTACCTATGCCAGTACTTTCGTATGTATCAATATTCATTTTTTGCCTTCAAAAAAATCATAATTAGATTCTGGATGGATAATGTTCCACTATTTGAGAATTGAAAAGCAAAATATTTTCGTTTAACTAATCAATTTTTTTTGTTAAACAAGGAAAATAGCTAACCCTTGATATAATGAGTGTGAGTACTGGAAGATTAAAGCGTGACGGGGAGAGAATAAAAAAACCATAAACCTTTTAAAAACAATAGGGTACATTTAAAACAGATTACTTAAATCAACTTTTCGTTAATAATAAAATAATTCCCAGCGGCTTAAAAAATTAAATTGGCCTGCAAGAAGCAGCAACATTATTCTTTTCAGCGCTGAGAATAGCCAATATTTTTATCGCTAAAATAACAATAAAAACGTTAATTAAGCTGATTTTTTCTAAAGCAGTAATAAGGTACCGCAGCCAAGAAAGGCTATAAAACCAAATATATCTGTTACGGTTGTTAAAATAACAGCTCCAGATAATGCTGGGTCGATGTTAAATTTATTTAATATCCAAGGTATCCATACCCCTGATAACGAAGCAACTAAAATATTACCTAAAATAGCGATACAAATGGTGACTGATAGCATTGGATTTTCAAACCAGTAAAAAGTGATGATGCCGATGACCGTCGCCCATAACATGCCATTAATTGCGCCAACTTTAAGCTCTTTTTTAACGATAGCCTGCCTATTAGCATCACTAATTTGCCCTAACGCTAAACCACGTATAATCAAGGTTAACGTTTGACTACCGGAAATACCGCCCATCGATGCAACCACCGGCATAAGCACGGCAAGTGCAACAACTTGTTGTAAGGTCGCTTCAAACAAACCAATAAACCAAGAAGCTAAAAATGCAGTCACTAGGTTAATACCCAGCCAAATCGCTCGGTTTTTACTACTTAACCAAACACTGGCAAATAAATCTTCTTCATCACTCAAACCAGCCGATTGCATTAATTGATTATCTTTATGCTGGTCTTTGTATCTATAAGCAGAGTGCAAATCTAAACGGCCGGTTAAATGGCCATTTTCATCAACGATAGGTAATGCTGATTTTCCAGAAAGGATCACTTCGTCAATTGATTCATCTATATCTTTACTGGCTTCTAAAACTTGAACATCTTGATACTCTACACTGGCTAAGGGAGTATCCCCATCTAAAAGCAACAGTTTATTGATGGGGATCTCACCAAGTAATTGGGCATTATTATCAACAACATAAATAACTTCAGTTAATGGTAATAAATTTTTTGCACACACTTTCTTTGCTGCTGCGACTTTCAATTTTTGCGAAATTCTTTTTTCGTCAAAGCTTTGCCAGCGCCCTACTTCATCTTCAGAATAATCTTGAGCCTTTTTTAAATATTCTCTTTGTTTAGCTGTCATTTTTGTGACAGCATATTCAATAAAGCGATCGCTTAAATCTTCAGTAAGTTCTATTAAACTGTTGGCATCTAATTTATCAAATAAAGGAAAACAAGCATCGTCATCCATTGCATTTAATAACATCTGCCGAGATTCATTTTTCATCTCTAGAAAAATATTTTGTTGATAATCTGCGCTCAACAACGCCCAAAGACTTAATCGAGGTTTGATAGGAAAAGCTTCTAAAAGAATTGCTACGTGCTCTGGCATGAGCGTATCTTCAATTTCAGCAGCTAATTCATTTAATTGAAGATCGTTGGCTAACAGTTCTTCGATTTTTTCAATATAAGTAGGGAGTAGTTCTAGGGACATTTAATTTCCTAATAAAGATTTCAACAAATTTTTTGAATCAAACTAAGTAAAATTTTGCGTTTTATTTTATGGGTTATTTAACTATAGAATCGCATTATTCTCTAATCATTAAACTAGAAAACTAATGAAAATGCCAAAGTTACAGCCTTTTGCTATAAAAACGCAAAAGTTTTCATTTTATTCCAAATTGTGGCGATTACTTTTTAAGAAGCGGCAATGGCAACTTATCGAAGATTGGCATTATACCTTACCTAACAAAAGAATCGTTATAATTCCGAAAGGCTTTATTTTTGATGGTAGTTCGTACCCGGCAATAGTCTGGCTTTTCTTCTCGCCAACAGGGTTATTACTCATCCCGGTTATTTTGCATGACTTTTGCTTTGAGTATAATTATTTATGGGCGAAGCAGGATGATAAAATATTTAAATTTAAAGAAGGCTATGGTTTTTTAAAATGGTCAACACTGATCCGCAAAGTCGGTATAGAAAGAAACGAACTACTGATGATTGATTATTTTATATGGGTACTGTGTATGGCTTTTGGTTGGGTAAATTGGCTAACATTTCAGCGCAAAACTAAGCCGACGTTATTACCTGAGGACAAATAGGATAATTTTAAAAGTCTCAACTGAGAATTTGTTAAGAAGAGGATAAACTTATCGGTAAGTTTATCCTTAAATCTACTGCATATTAATTATTTTATCGACTAACTGGCTGCTGCTTGAGTAAATATGCTGCCATTTAAACAGTGAAACGACTTATGCCTGGTTATTTTTATGTATTTTTTCCACAACAGTTCAACTTTAGTTTGACCTTCAAGTTGTGATTCACACATGTTTACAAACTGTATTTCAACTTCATTTTCTGGCGAACAAATAGCTTTTTCTAACATCAGTAAACGTTTGCCTACCTGTGTTAATAATTCTGCTTCGGCGATATTGAAATCTCCAGATTTTCTGAAACCACGTGGAAAATGTACATCATCGTAAAATTGTGTTGCAGCAATAAATCCATGTATTAAAGTCATTTGCGCCTCTATTGACAGGGTATAGGTTTTAGCGGATTATGCGGCTAACAAGCAAGGCTGTAAAACAAATAATAATTATCGTATCGATAAGAGATTGCAGTATGGATATTGAGTTAATTAAAACCTTCTTAGAAGTTAAGGATTGTCGTCACTTTGGTAAAGCGGCAGAAAACCTATATCTGACCCAAGCGGCGGTTAGTACCAGAGTTCGTCAGTTAGAGAAATACTTTAATGTGACCTTGTTTCAGCGCACCAGAAACAACATTCAATTAACACCCGCAGGAGAAAAGCTTGTCCCCTACGCGGAGCTTATGATCAATACCCTTCGAATGGCAAAACAAGATATTGCCATAAGCACTGAAAAAGTTGCGCACATTTATATTGCCGGCACACCTAATACTTGGGATGTTTATATACATGATGCCATTTCAAAGATATATAGCAATGAACCACAAATCAGTTTAATCGCTGAAATATTATCGCGAGAGCAATTAACCAGACAATTACTTGAGCGTACTTTAGATGTTGCGATTCTATTTGATCCCCCAAAAGTAGAAGAACTAAAAATTGAATCTTTACATATGTTTAATTTAATTCCCGTGACGACTTTTAATAACAAAGTAACAAGCCCCGCAGACTTACAACGTTATATTATGATTGATTGGGGAACTAGCTTTACTCACTGGCATGCTAAAGAATTTTCTGACATATCAATTCCTGCAATTAGAACGAGTACAGCGCGTATTGCACTTGATTTAATGCTGCAATGTGGCGGGAGTGCCTATCTACCAGACATGCTAGCGAAACCTTTTATCGAGCAAGGTAAGTTATTTAAAATCAATGCCCTGCCTATTTTTAAACGTGAATTGTTTATTGCCTTTCATAAAGAAAATGAGAATGAAGAACGAATTATTGATATTAAAAATTTACTGAGAAAAGATGAACCAGAAGCCCCCGCTATTATGAGCCCCCAGTAACGTGAAAAACAGATACAATTTATAGCGAACTAGCACAGTAAATTCAAAATATTTTCAGTAAAAATCATTTATCGTTAACGTAAAAATATTTTACTTTTCTTGTTAGCAAAAAGCGTAGATTATGCTGTTTTTACTTGAGTATCCTTTGGTGATATAACAATGAATATCAATTCTAATTATGAGTTATCAGCTTCTGATGAAATAAGTTTTAACTATGATCTATCTTCAAACGAAGGAGATGATAATAACAATGATGATGATAATGATAACGATAGTGACAATAACATTGCTGAATTTGAGTTACATACCTCACCTAGCGATGTAAAAAAATCAAGACACAGTAACAAACGTAACTATTTAGCCAAGAAAAAAATTGAACAGCTGCAAGAAGAACGACAACTGAGAAGGTTCACTCAAGATTACTATGATGATTGGGATTAAGCGCATAATTAACGCTTAATCGATAAAATAATAGTAACGCGAATTAATGATGAATTAATTCGCGTTTAGTTCTTTAGCAAGAATTGATTACCCGCCACAAGATTGCCATTGAGTGAGTTCAAGCAAAACGTTGTTATCGACTGACTTCCATTAAAAAGTGATTAGGTTTATTACTGAGTCATAACTCTTCAATTTTCAGGTCTAAACTAGTCTAAAGTTAAAACTGGTGTTAAAATATCAAACAGCCCATTTAGGTTTCATTAATGACACAATAAGGCTTGATAGCATCAAAAACCACAAATCAAGAATAAACCTTGTAAGTCAACCGCTAGCACCTAGACCTCAAACAACTTAAGAGTACTAAAAATCATGAATACAAAAATCTACAAGCGCGTATTTGCTTTGGCTGGAGAGTTAATGCTTGCTGCTCAGGAAAGAAATCAAATCAACTTTGACAATTGCTACAGTGAATTAAAACAACTCTGTGATGATAATGAAAATACCGATAAAGACCATCCTGTACAGTGGGAAACACTGGCTGACTTTACCGACGATTTACCCTTAGCTATTTCAATTTACGAGAAAGCATTACTTAAAGCAGAAGAGATTAATTCAAAAGATTTTCGTTCATCAATTGGCTTCTCCGTTGCATCACTACAAGTTGAACTCGGTGAAAAAGAACAGGCGATTGAAAACTTAGAAAAAGCAAAAATCAGCTGTAATAAAATTGTCGACAAAGAATTAAAAGCTGAAATTCATGATTTATTAGAAGCGTTAAAAACTGAAGTATCGAGTCCTTACTAAATAACTCATCAGCCAGCGAGTGACTTTATTTAGCTTTGATCAATAATCAAGTTACCACCTAAAATGATACAGTCGCCTGCTAGAGTAGACGACTGTAATGCCTGATTTATAAGCTATAGTAAGGTCGCTTTACGTTATTAATTCTGTGTATTATCGGCTTTAGTTGGAAAGTTGATATCCGTTAAAGTCAATCACTGCTGCATTGAATGTATGCATTTTATCGACGCTGCTCACCTAATATAAAATCAATATATCGCCAAAATAATTTTTCATACTGTGTATGACTTTGTAAATTTGATGTAAAGCAAAAAAATATAACCAAACAGAGATCATAAAGTATTGCCCAGCGCTAAATAAAGCGGGGAATAAACATAAATTCTCCTTTGATACTCAGTATATATAGGTAATACTTAGCAAATATTCGCTTGCACAAATCTGTGCTCCCCCTGAATAGATCTATTCACTAGAACGGAGTAATAAACAATCATGATTATCTTTTTTATCTGTATCACTCTATTAATATTGGGTTATAAGTTTTATAGCCCTTTCATTGAAAAACAAGCGGGCATTGATGAAACCATCAAAACACCTCAAGTACGTTTTGAAGAAGGGGTTGATTACGTTGCCATCCACCCGGTTAAAGCCTTTCTTATTCAGTTTTTAAATATTGCCGGGGTAGGTCCTATTTTTGGTCCTATCCTTGGTGCCCTCTATGGACCGGTTGCACTTATTTGGATTGTACTTGGTAATATTTTAGGTGGCGCAGTACATGATTACTTTTCTGGGGTCATGAGTATTAAAGAAGATGGTAAAAGTTTGCCTGAAATTGCAGGCCACTATTACAACGTTTACTTTAAAGGGATAATGTTGATATTCACCACCATGCTACTGTTTTTTGTTGGTGTTGTCTTTATCATGAGTCCTGCCGGATTATTAAGTAATTTAAGTTATTTTGAAGGCACATTTTTAGCCGGTAATACCTTTTGGGTTTTAGTTATTTTAGGCTACTATTTACTGGCAACACTGTTACCCATAGATAAGATAATAACCAAGCTCTACCCCCTTTTTGGTTTACTCATGATAGTGATGACCTCGCTTATCGCGGTATCATTACTTATGAATGCGCCACACTTACCTGTCGCTGGTGATTTTTTGGGGTATTTTAACTCAGACCATTACAGTCATGACTTTTTAGAGCCTAATGCTGACGGTCTCCCTGTCTGGCCATTATTATTTATAACAATTACCTGTGGCGCAATTAGTGGTTTCCATTCGACACAAGCACCGATTATCGCGCGTTGTTTAACCAATGAAAAATATGTACGCCCAGTCTATTATGGCGCGATGATGTGCGAAGGCATTGTAGGTTGTGTTTGGGCCTTAGCTGGCATAGCAGCATTTCCTGAAGGTTACTCAGAGCTTAAAGCATTGCTTGACCAAGGCGGTCCTGGCTTAGTGGTTAACCATATAGCAAACAGCTACCTTGGCGCACTCGGTGGCATTATGGCTATTATAGCCGTTGCGATATTCCCTATCACTTCTGGAGATACCGCTTTTCGGTCCTTGCGTCTAACCTTAGTGGATGCATTTAATATCCCACAAAGTTTACGCAACCGCCTCTTGTTAGCCGTGCCTATTTTGATT
Organism: Colwellia sp. BRX8-4; assembly: GCF_014077345.1. Classification (NCBI taxonomy): domain Bacteria; kingdom Pseudomonadati; phylum Pseudomonadota; class Gammaproteobacteria; order Alteromonadales; family Colwelliaceae; genus Colwellia; species Colwellia sp. BRX8-4. Next base: position 30,215 of record NZ_JACGVS010000030.1, on the reverse strand, counting down.
ATTGCTTATTTTATGACAAAATTAGATTTTTCAATAATATGGCGTTATTTTGCTTTTTCAAACATGCTACTTTCTACCAGCGTATTATGGCTAGCCACTAAATTTTTGTTTGACCGTGGCACTTTCCATTGGATTGTCAGTTTACCTGCCATTGTTGGTACTAGTGTTAGTGTCTCTTATATTATGACGGCAGGAATAGGCTTAAATTTACCCAGTGAATATGGAAAATTAATCGGGGCTGTGGTCGGTGTTATCTCACTTATCTTATTAATACTGGCACACAATAAACAGGTAAATATTGCCTCGACATCACCTTAAGATTTGAGATGTTTGATGTTTGATGTTTATCATTAACAACAAAAGCAGTGCTAATTAGCACTGCTTTTTGATTTGTATCTGCCCAATAAAGCGCAATTACTGTTAATTTTTCAGGATAAAAAGTTAAAGAAAGTCCTTATTTTCTAGCGGTTCAATCAGACCTAAGCCAAATTGATAACTTGAGATAATTAACGTATTCTAAGCAGTAACAGCCAACAGGAAGGCGTACACTTATATTTTTAATTTCCCTAGCCTTTGAAACCTTGCCAATATAAAAAATGTTACTGTCGCGCAAAACGCCAATAATTATTATGCTGAAGCTAAAATATTGGGTATTAGTACTCTTATAGTAAAAAACATTATCGTGTTACTGACAACATGCCAAGGGAATTGCAAAACTTATGCAAAATTTTTTAAAAAAAGGACTCAATGTCGTTCGCTCAGTTGCAGACAAAGCCACAGAAGAGTTAGCGGCTAATTATTCCATTGTTAAAGAAAAAGTGAATGGCTTACCCGTCTTTATTTCCGCAGAGAAGTCAGACAAATATAACGATATCCAGTATGACGAAAAACACTATTTTGTTATACCTTTCCAACTATCAGAATATAAATTTGCCTTGCACACCATGCGGTGTCTCCCGAATGCTGTTCCAGAAATTAACAACCTGCCCAAAAGGCGTGTATTTCATTTTCCCAACCAACATTCAGAAGAAATGCTTAAAGATTATATGCGCCAATCAGCAGAAAAAATGGTAAGAAATAAAAGCGCAAGTAATCCAAACAGTATTGAGTCTTTGGCTGATCAAATTGACGCGCTAGATAAAAAACTCACATATAGCATGCTATTAGTGGGTGGTTTGGCCGCTGTGGTAAATCCATTATTGGGCGTAGGTATTGCGGCAAAAGCGTTGTTACCCAGTGTTGGCGGTATAATTAACAAGTACGGCTTGCGTCCTACGGGAGAGAAACTTTCCCAACATCAGCTGAATAAATCTATAGAAGAAGCTGATGCACATATTGCAAAAGAATTTGCCGATGCAAGTACACTGCAGGTTATTAATCCTATATTACAAGAATTAGAGTTGACACTACGTACCACAGAATTGCAGCATGACCCGATAACTGACGCCAATTTAGCTGATGGCAGTATTCCTGAACTTGATGGAGAAAGATGGAGAGAACTAACTGAGGTCGCTATTTGTCATGTTTACAAGGAAGTTTATCAAACGCCATCTCTGCACAAAAAAGCGGGTCTTGGGCCTAAAGACTTAAGATGGCTAAAAATAATGTTTGAAGTAAACAGTAAATAAAGCTGTTCTACATAACGACTTTACCAGAAGCGATTAATTATTAAACTTGTTAACATTCACCATAAAAACAACAAAAAACTGCCCTTTGCTAACCATGTATTGTCAAATCAATGACACATGGGGTCAGTTTTACTGACCCCCATTTCATAAAAGCAATGCTGATTTATACCTACTAGCGAGTCACTTATTGACCACTCAACCTTTTGCCAAAAGATATAGCATAAGCTGGTGAGCGCATTCTTAATACCGGATCATCACTTGGCGTAAAGCCTGCAGACATCATATTAGGATCAAAATTAGTATTTTTACATGCATCGCTGCCACTGGTATTAACGGTCACTGTGCCTAGCATTACTTGAGGACGTTCACTTGGCCATTGTTGTGATGGGTCAATATCACTGTCTTGTGGTTCACCTAAACTTGCCATAATGTTAAAACTAACCGTTTCATTTTTAAGCTGTTGCGCAAAGGTATCCGCTAAAAACTCAGTAGGCATTTTAGCAGCCTCAGCTTTTTCTAATGTTTTAACCCCTAAATTAGGCTCAATGGTCCAGCGAAATTTAGTTTTCTGTTGATTAGGTTGGTCAAAGTAAAAAGTGTGCAAACCAAAGAACTCAGTGTTGGCAAATGAAGCGGCTGTTTTAGCTGTTTTATTCCACATAGCATTAGCTTGAACACTCGGATGTTGTTGAATATATGCCATGGTTTTAGCGGGATCAGTTTTACCATTTTCATCAGGAAGTAAGGTCGATAAAAAACCATGAAAAACTTCTGGATTTTTACCGGCAAACACCGGAAAGTTATTACCAGTAAAAGTGTGAAAAGAGCCATCAGGTAACTTTATTTGCATGCCCATGCCGCGCGTGCCAGCCGCTTTTTCATCACTATTGGGATTTGAACCGCCAACGGAAAATCGAATAGATACCGGTAGTTCGCCGTTCGATAACAAAGCAGCTCCAGTAAAATGTTGATTGGGTGTTGGTACAAAAGTACCTGATGCACACAAACCTTTAGCATGTGCTTTTCTATAGCCAGGATGTTTCCCACCCAATTTTTCAAATATTTCAACAAAATCATTGGCGACAACTTCTTTATCATTGGCTGCAGCGTTCGATGTTGCTGTAGCAGTAGCGATAAGAAACAAAGCACTAATACTTGAGGTAATGAGATTATGTTTCATTGGTTTCCTTAGAGTGATTATTTCAATAATTCAAATGACGAAAAATGTCATAGATAAGATCTAGAGTATTATCTACAAGCATAGCAAAGGACCTTAATAGTGTAATAAATATTTCACGACCAACTTGCATAAGACTAAAGAAATTTGTTGTCATAGTTATGGTGAAAATAATGATGATTTAATGACACAAAACATTCTTATTCAACTTCAAATATTTCACCAATAAAAAAGCTGGGTTTACAACCTACCCACCGGTCGGTTAGAATGAATTATCATTAATAGTTAATTAAGTCGTGAATATGAGAGACGCAGAGCTAACTCGTCAAAAAATACTAGAAATAAGTGCAGATGAAATTCATAAAAAGGGTTTCATCGCAACAAGCTTATCTTGTATTTTAGTGCGCTGTGAAGTTTCAAAAGGTGCCTTGTATCATCATTTTAAAAATAAAATGGAGCTGGGCTACGCTGTTTTTGAAGAAATTTATACCCCCATGTTTTTAGAATTATGGCAGCCAGCAGTAGAGGTAGATGATCCTATTGAAGGTTTGTGCGACTTTTTTACCGCTATGTATACCAACTCATCTTGTGACGAGATTGTTTGTGGTTGTCCTTTAAACAACCTTTGCCAAGAGATGTCTGGCGTAGATGAAGGCTTTCGCTTACGTATTTTAAACATGCAGCAACAACTCAACCAACTTATCGCCATTAACTTACAACGTGTCGCTAACCAGCTTCGTGACGACATTGATTTTAGCCAAGTTGCCTATTTTATTGTCTCAACTTTTCATGGTTCTTCTAGTTTAAGTAAAAGTTCTAAAAACAAAGACCTCTTTGAAAAAGTCATCAAAGAACTGTGCAACTATATTAGAAATCTTAGAAGTCATTAACGCCACTCTTTTCACTTATCTCCTTGGCTTTTCACAGCCGATATAGCAAATAGTAATAAAAAATATCAATTAAGTATTTACATACCGCATGGTCGGTATGTAAAATACCCCTAATGAATTAACAATGAACTCAGCACTTAATACGCTCTCTCAAATACGGACAAAAACATGAAACACTTAATGGCAATATTTACTCTCTTATTCATGACTTCATTGGCAAGCTTTTCCAGCAATGCCTACAGCATTGAAAACTCTCCATACACAGTAATTGCTGAAACAGGAGAACGTTTGTTTTCTCGTATTGCTAAAGATCAAGAGTCACTGAAAAAATTCCCTGAACTGATGCGTGATATTGTTGAAGAAGAGTTAATGCCATCAATAGATTACAAATACGCCGCATTCAAGGTTTTAGGTAGAAATTTGAGAACGATGACCCCAGAACAGCGTGAAAAATTTGTTGTTTCTATGCGCAGTTACTTAGTAAGAACTTATGCAATAGCGTTAAAACAATATAAACAACAAGACGTTGCATTTGAATCTCATAAATCAACAAATGGCGCTAGAATTGTTGGTGTTAATTCAGTTATTCGTAATGCCAATGCGCCTGAAATTAACATTACTTTTCAAATGCGCCAAGACAGACAAACAAGTCAATGGAAAGCTTACGATATGATCATCGAAGGTATCTCTTTACTCAGTAGTAAAGAAGCTGAAATAAGCCAACGGATCCAAAAGAGTGGCATTGACCAAGTGACCTTAGAGTTAGCTTCTTTTAATCAATAAGTTCTCTAATTCCGTCATCAAGCTATGCTAAAATATTTTGTAATATTATCAATGCATCAGTAAGTATTAGCATAAATGACGGTTATTAATTTTTATCTTACGCGCCACGGCGAAACACAGTGGAATAAAATAGGGAAGTTTCAAGGACAGTTAGATAGCCCTTTAACCGATAAAGGCTATCGACAAGCTGATGGAATTGCTAGGCAACTAGTTGATCACAAGATAGACCTTATTGTAAGCTCAACATTACCAAGAGCAAAAAGTACCGCTGAAATTTGTCAGGTGACAGTAGATTGTCCACTTAACTTTGCGCCGGCCTTAATCGAGCGAGATTTTGGCCTCTGGCAAGGAAAAGTTATTGACGAAGTTAAATTAGAAAAAAACTTCCATGCTATTTTTCATCAAGTAAACGCCTCCGCACCGCCGAGTGGAGAATCGGGTATTGACTGCGCACTTCGCTTTCAACAAGCATTAATTGAGATTGCTAATACTAGTGATGATCAAAAAACGCCACAAGATAAAACGACCACTAAGCCCAACGACATAGCGATTAAGAGTATTCTTGTGGTTAGTCACGGCGATATATTACGCTGTTTTTTATCTTTGTTTGTTGAAAATTTTTCTGATAAACAAGCAATTAACAGTCAACAAAAAGCCTTTGATAATGGCTGCATTTTTCAGCTTGCCTACCAGTGTAAAACTAAAGTATTTACCCTTATAGCGACACACGACATCACTAAACCTTCAGCGGTGATAATGCCGCGATGACAAGTTCTGTGATCATGGTGATGGCATACCTGCTAGATCGTTGGCTCGGCGAAGTAAAACGATTTCATCCTTTAGTAGGCTTTGGTTGGTTAAGTACTGCAATAGAGCATACCTTTAACTTTCAGCATGCGACACCGAAAACAACCTCCATATTGTTGCCTCGATTATTGGGGATTTTATCGTGGCTTATCTTATGTTTACCTTTACCTATTCTTTATTATTACTTTCACCAAAACCAGCTATTTTTTTGGTGCTTAGATGCCTTAGTCCTTTATTTCGCTATCGGTTTAAAAAGTCTAAAATTACATGCTTTACAAATATTTAATCCCCTTAATAAAAATGACTTAGCCACCGCACGATATTTTTGTGGTTATTTAGTTAGCCGAAATACAGCAGACCTATCCGAACAAGAAATTTCCCGTGCAACCGTTGAGTCTGTCCTAGAAAATGGTCATGACGCGGCTGTTGCTAGTTTCTTTTGGTTTATTATTGGTGGTATTCCACTGGTGATTTTACATCGACTCGCCAATACATTAGATGCAATGTGGGGCTATAAAAATCAACGTTTTATCAATTTTGGTTGGTGTGCTGCCCGCATGGACGACTTACTCGGTTGGCCAAGTGCAAAAATTACCGCATTACTTTATGCTTGCCAAACAAATTTGTCTTACTCAAAAATGATCAGTGCGCTACATAATGGTTATCGACAAGGCCAGCATTATAAAAGCCTAAATGGCGGTTGGGTAATGGCGACGGGCGCCAGCGTTCTAAACTTCACGCTGGGTGGAACAGCGACTTATCATGGCAAGGCAGTAACGTCGATACCATTAGGTTGCGGTAATAGCGTTGTTAAAAATGATATTTTTCGTAGTATAAACCTGGTCAATAAAGCGGTTATTATTTTGATTTTTACTTATTTTTGCTATCAATTCCTGCATTATTTTTATAGTGTAAATTTGTGATGGACAATAAAGCTAATGAAAGTTCGCCCCTGTTAGTACACGGTGGTCAGCTCAATGAAGTTGCCCAACACTATCAAATTCCTTTCGAAAAATGGCTAGACTTGTCAACAGGTATTAGCCCAATTAATTACCCGATCCCCACTATTCCTACAAATATCTGGCAACAGTTACCACAGCCAAACCAAGCAATGCTATCTGCGGCTAAAAATTATTATGGTACACAGAATATTAGCGTAACGAGCGGCAGCCAAGCGGTTATTGCTCGTTTACCTGCACTCTATCTTAATCATATCAATCAGCCAGCAAACGGGGTAGAGGTATGGTTACCGGAAGTGGGCTATAAAGAGCATGAACGAGCATGGCATGATGCTGGTTTTACCATAAAAAATTATCAGCAGTTACCCACTTGCGAAGCGCTATCTCGCTACGCGATTGTTGTGGTGATTAACCCTAATAATCCAACCGGTGAATTACAGCAACAGCAAACATTAACCACACTGTTAACGACGCTTGAATCATTGTCAGGTTGGTTAATTGTTGATGAAGCTTTTATGGATGTCATAACACCGAGTCAATCGCTGATCCACTTAACGGCTAATAAACATCTTTTTGTGTTACGTTCAATTGGTAAATTTTTTGGCTTAGCGGGGATCAGAATCGGCTTTGTAAGTGCACACCCTTCTTGGATAAATAAACTACAGCAGTTATCTTCACCTTGGGAAGTTAATGGCCCGGCTCAATTTATTACTGAGCAAGCCTTAAAGAATAAAGTCTGGCAAGTAGCACAACGACAGCAGTTAATCGCTTTATCAATAAAGTTAGAAGCGTTATTAGCGAAAACTTTTTTACCTAACCAAAATAAAAGCGATGACCCAAGCATAACCATCACTGGGTGTGGTTTATTTAAAACTCTCTTTCATCCCCAAGCTACAGAACTTTATCAAAAATTCTGTTGCCAAGGACTTTACGTGCGCTTGTGCGACGAAAAAAATGCTTTGCGTTTTGGCATACCTGATCAAGAACAATACCAGATATTAGCAAAATTATTGGCTGAGCATAGCCATAGCTGAAGCGAGCTTTTCAGCTAACTCACCCTTTTTTAACTGTCCTTTGTCGGCATCAAAATTGTCATAAAAACTAGGTATAGATAAATGGGCTTTTACCTCGCCATCAAAAAAGGGTGCCGATCCTACAGCGGCGGCAAGAACAGTTGCAGCTCCACCAGGTCCTGGTGACGTCGCTAATAAAACCATAGGTTTATGCTGATAGACTTTTTGTAGCGTGCGAGAGCTCCAGTCAAATAAGTTTTTATAGGCGGCCGTATAAGAACCATTATGCTCGGCAAAACCTATGACCAAAGCATCTGCAGTGGCTATTTTATCAAGAAAGTCTTGTGCTAACTGCGGTTTACCGAGTTCAGCTTCTCTATCAGCACTATATAAAGGCATTTCATAATCATTAATATCGAGTACTTCAACTTGTGCATTCTCAACGAGACTAGCGGCATAGCTCACTAACTGTTTATTAATAGATTGACGACTACTACTGGCAGCAAAAGCGATAATTTTCATATAAACTCCAAAGGTAAGAAAAGGTAACAATAGGTATTTCAGTGAAGATAGTGTAATTTGTTTCCTATATAAGATTAATAACTTACTTACAGATACATTATTTCCATATGAAAGCTAATACACTATTTTCTTCTTCACAAAGTCAAAGTAACTTACTTGATGGTATAGCTGTTTTTGTCCAAGTTGTGCAAAGCAAAAGTTTTGTCAATGCCGCTGAAAAAATGCAGCACTCTACGTCTTATATCAGCAAGGAGGTTAGTAAGCTAGAAACCCGTTTAGGCGTCCGCTTGCTACACCGCACGACCCGAACTTTAAGTTTAACATCGGAAGGCGAAGTCTATTATCAGCAATGCCAACAGATCATTGAAGATGCTTTACACGTTGAAAATAGCCTTTCTGGACGCCAGCAAATACCGCAAGGTCGATTAAAGTTAAGCTGTCCTATTGGTATAGGTGTTTCTCGTATTCGGCCGATCCTCGCTGAATTTATGGCTAAGTATCCGAAAGTAACCTTAGATATCGACTTAAACGATCATAAAGTTGATTTGATTGCTGATGGCTTTGATATTGTGATAAGAGCCGCTATGCAACTTGAAGACTCAAGCTTAATTAGCCGACGTTTTATGAACTCAACTAGCTTAACACTCGCTTCTCCTGAGTATTTAACACAATATGGTCGACCTAAACATCCCGATGAATTGGTCGATCATCACATGATCAGTTACCGTAACTTAAAAACGCCCGAAACTTGGCAGTACAGCTCCCAGAATGGCCAAGTAACGCAAACACATGTAACCAGTCGAGTATCATGTAATAACTCAGAAATGATGATTTCGTTATGCTTAGCAGGACAAGGTATTATTCGTATGCCATTATTTAATTTACGTGAAGAAGTGGCAACAGGGAAATTAGTCCCCTTGTTTGAAGACTTTATGCCAATAAACATTGGTGTTTACTTGGTTTATCCCAGCAGAAAAAATATGCCCGCTAAAGTGAAATGCTTTATCGACTTTATTGTCGATAAGTTAGGCGATAGTTAACCACAACTACGCTAAATTATTATCCTGAGTAAACATGCCGTTAACTAATGCCAGTTGAGCGAAGTAATAGCTAATCATGATCCAAACACTGGCATAAGGTATTTGATGATAAAACTGATTAAGCCCGATTAATGAATCAGAAAGAATAAAACTGAGCCCACCGATAATTAGCCAAATATTAGCTTTTTGTGAAAGTAAGGTGGTGATCCCCATTAATAGCAGTATGGTCATATAAACCAATACAGGGATAAATAACTCGCCTAAGCCAGCATATATGACCAAAAACACGCCAACGCCATAGATACAATAGAGCCCAATAAGTGGTAAACGTTTACTGATAATAGGCTTGGCTACTAAGGGCTTTAAGCTAAAGATGTAAAAAAGATGAGCTACTAAGAAAGCCGCTAAACCGAGTACAAACCAATTTACTCGGTCATAATCTAAAAAGAAATCGCCAAAAATAGAGAAAACCAAACCGATCATAAATAACTTATGAGCGCGTTCTTTAGTACCTCTACTGTTTTGCCATGAAAAATGCAATAACACTAAAATCGGCAAAATTTTTACTAACCAGCTCAGCGGATAAGGCTTAAAAAAAATACTGACCATAAAGCCACAGGCAGTAAGTAAAAATAAAAGTAAATGGGATCGGGCCATTGCTGTCATCTTCTTTGTATAAACCTTTGTTATAAACCTTCGCTAAAAATCACTATCTACTTAAAAATAGAAAATAAGTTATCATTTAGCTCGAGATAATATCGCTAAACTAGTGGTCGCTATTTATTAGCACAGACAAAAAAGGGAGTATACCCTACGCCCTTTTTTAGCTGTTCGGCTTTTAAATGGCTTAAACTCTTTCAATAATTAAGGCTATGCCCTGGCCGACACCAATACACATGGTACACAGTGCATAACGCTTATTGGTACGTTGTAGTTGTCGAGCCGCAGACGTTATTAAACGCGCACCACTCATGCCCAAAGGATGCCCTAAGGCTATGGCGCCACCTTGTGGGTTAATACGCGGATCGTCATCTTGTAAACCTAATTCGCGAATACAAGCTAAAGCTTGTACTGCAAAAGCTTCGTTCAGTTCAATAAGGTCGATATCTTCAAGCGATAAGTTTAAACGTTTTAATAGTTTTTGTGTTGCCGGTACTGGGCCAATCCCCATAATACGTGGCGGTACACCAGTGACAGCCATACCTAGCACTTTAGCAATCGGGGTTAAGTTGTTTTTTTGCACCGATTGACTTGACGCCAATAAGATTGCGGCAGCGCCATCATTAATCCCTGAGGCATTACCCGCGGTAATACTGCCTTTGGCATGAACAAAAGGTTTGAGTGCTAACATTTTTTCTAAGCTTGTTAGGCGAAGATGCTCATCTTGAGAGAAAATAATAGGCTCTTCTTTACCTTTTATAACACTGACAGGCATTATTTCTTCGGCAAAAAATCCAGCTTGTTGGGCACTCGCCGCTTTTTGCTGGCTAGCAAAAGCAAACTTGTCTTGGTCTGCTCGGCTAATGTTAAACTCTTCGGCAAGGTTTTCTGCTGTTTGTGGCATACTTTCAGTACCATAAGCGCTATCGAGTGCTTTGTTAACAAAGCGCCAGCCCATAGTCGTATCGAACATTTCTTGAGTACGCGAAAAATTACTTTCCGCTTTGCCGATCACAAAAGGCGCCCGAGTCATACTTTCAACACCACCGGCAATAATCATTTCAGCTTCACCTGACTTAATCGCCTGCATAGCAATGCCGACAGCATTCAACCCTGAACCACATAAACGGTTTAGCGTTGTTGCGGGTACTTGGTAAGGTAAGCCGGCTAATAACGTTGCCATACGAGCAATATTACGGTTGTCTTCCCCTGCTTGGTTAGCACAACCTAAAATAACATCGTCTACTTGGCTAAAATCTAGAGTTGGATTTCGTGCCATTAATGCTTTTAAGGGTAAGGCGGCTAGGTCATCAGCCCTTATAGTCGCTAGCGAGCCGCCATAACGGCCAATGGGAGTTCTAATTGCATCACAAATAAAGACTTCATTTTGTCCGCTGTTTTCAGTTTTTGTTGAAAAGGCACTCATGTATATATTCTCTTTTGAGTTTATCGGTGCTTCGATCTAACTGACCTCAGCATAATCATAAGCGCCATGATAAGCACTTTTTACTTTAACTATTTTTTCTTTACCGGTAAAAGCATAAGAAATCGCTGACAACGCCAAGTCTATTCACCCTCTTTTTTCTGAAAATCCCGATTTATTAATAAAATCACCGAAGAGATTGATCATATCCAGTTAACCTTGATTGACTCACAAAAGCCTTGTGACAGGCCTGTTATTCCAGCTCATTCAGTTGAAAACTACAAAAACGTCTTTGCTATCTGACAAGACTATTATCTGACAATACAACCATCAACTTACTGCGAAAAAGCTTGGCTTATTGCTCAGCAACCTTCAATTTATATTGCGAAATGACAAATCATGCCCTTTATCAATCGAGCACCTTGTGATGCACTCGATAAATTAAAAGTGGTTATGGTCGATGAATCAATAAGGTTTTAGCCACCTGTGAATATCAAACTATTGAATACGCTTGGTAATAAGTCTTTACTGGCATTGGTGCTTCAATACTCCCTGATTGGCAAGCAATCTTAGAAACTGAAGCGACCGTATAAATACCGGTAGAAAATAATAAATTAATAAAAGAAAATTGTCGCTCTGCTCCAGTGAGTTAAATTTACTTTATCGCTTAAATAAAGTCTAAACTGATATCGGTACAGCCTTTGCCACAATAAACACCCGGAGTACTTTTATCTTCAGGGACAATTAAACGCAGTATACTGCCGCAAGTTTCACATTTCATTTCACGGCCCGCCATCACTTTTTTAATCAATGCTTTTTGATCGTTAAATGACTTTGCACTGCTTTTTTTTAATAGGTTAAACTGTGTTATATCAAGCATAAAGCTGCCTTATTAATGCTAAATAGCCTTCAGCATCTGGGTAATAGTCAATGGATCTGCACTTTTATTAATATAAGAGCGCTAAATTAAACAGCGGCGCAATAAAACCCGTCATATTGACCACCTAACGGCTCAGCGCTTGAAATCAATAAATTTTGGTAGGAACTAATATTTTCATAACTGGCGCCAACAAAAGGATAAGCGGTAATTTCCCAAGGAAAATCATCATTGCCTTCATAAGGACAAAAAGAGAGTTTTTGATTGTTTTCTAAAAGTAACTGACCAAATTTCAAAGCGGCTTCTTCGTTAGGAAATATCACTGAAAACTCAATTTCACGGGCTTGGTTTAAATCATCACCATCAATCATCATTTGCCATAAGGCATCACCAACATTGTCTTGTGGAAATAGGGCTAAATCACGGTTCATTATTTTTCATCTTATCTTTGTAGGCATTAATTCGCTATTTTATCTGATGAAAAACATAATACCAATTCAGTTAGCGATTATTTTTGGTAAACTAGCGATATAACTTACCAACGAATCACTCACCTTGAATATAGCCTTGCATAAATTTGAGCTTCATATCGATGTTAATACAGAAAATAGCAGCATTATTGGCGAACTTAACCAAGCATGCTCATTAAGTAATGCTCAATTAAAACAGGCTATTCAACGAGGTGCGTTATGGTTAACCCGTGGTAAAAGCACACAGCGTTTGCGACGCATCAAAAAGCCATTACAAGTAACCGATACCCTACACTTTTATTATGACGAACAAGTATTAAGCCAACAGCCTAATGAAGCGTTATTAATTAATGACGATGTTGATTATAGCGTATGGTATAAACCTTACGGTATGTTATCTCAAGGTTCAAAGTGGAGTGATCACTGCACGATTGCCCGTTGGGCTCAAACACATTTATCCCCTGAGCGCCCCGCATTTATTGTTCACCGTTTAGATAGAGCAGCCACCGGATTAATTCTAATTGCCCATAGTAAAAAAGCAGCGCGCGCATTAAGTGCGATGTTTGAAAAACATGACTTAGAGAAAATTTATCATATTATTATTCACGGCGATCATCGTTTACGACCACAACCTGACACATTAACCTGTGATGTCGATGGTAAAAGCGCCAGCAGCCATTTTAGCCATCTTGCTTATAATGAAAAAAATAACACCTCGTTGGTGCAAGTTATTATTGATACGGGGAGAAAACACCAAATAAGAAGTCATGCTGCAAGTATTAATATGCCGGTGGTTGGCGATAGATTACACGGGGAAGTTGGCGACGCCAGCATTGAAGAAAGTATTAACTTACAGCTGTGCGCCGTGGCACTTAATTTTATTTGCCCGCTAACCGCAGAGCAGAGGTCGTTTAAAGTGCCTGAACATTTAATGCCCTCATTAAATGCTCTTGGCTAAGTGTTGTTTATGAACAGTAATTAAAATCACTATCATTAAGCAGAGCTAATTTATCACCAACAATTTCAGCCGCATCAAGTTTAGCTAACAGATCAAAACCGATTTGACGTTGCTCTAGTGTCAACGCTAAATAAGGTAATCTAAAGTTAGCTTGAACGGCACCTGTCATCATTAACGTGGTATTTATGGCAATAGGGTTAGGCTCACAAAACAACCATTTCATCAGGCTTTGTAAACGTTCATTTAGTTCGTCATCTTCACTGTCCATTAATGTTCTCATTAGGCCCGGTACTAGATTCGAGGTTACAGAAATAACACCGTGAGAGCCAAATTGGTGGCGACCAACATAACATTCATCATCATTACCTGACCAACAAGCAATACCTTGTTTTTCATAATAAGCAATACGGTCATTGCCGCCACATTCTTTCACACCAATAAAGTTTTTATGCTTTGACAAAGGTTCGATCAAATCAGGCGTAAGGTCTTGGCCCGTTCTTCCTGGTACGTTATAGATAAACGCAGGACCAATATCTAAGACTTTGTTAAAATGCGCGGCAACACCCGCCATTGAGGTTCGCCCGTAATAAGGATTAATTTGCAATGCTGCATCCATACCCATGGCAAACCCATTTTGTGTGGCTTTAATTGCCTCACGGGTATTATTACTACCGGTATTACCAACAATAATAAGTTTGTCACTATATTGATGAACGGTATGAGCGATTAACATTAAATGCTCTTCCCAACTTAATAAGTGTCCTTCACCTGTAGTACCACCGACAACAATACCGTCAACACCCGCCGCTATTTGCTTTGCAACCAGCTTGTCATAAGTAACAAGGTCAATTTCACCCTGTGCGTTGTAAGGGGTTTTTATCGCAGTAATTAAACTTGCTGCCTTTATATTTTTCATTTTTTCTCAACTACATATTAGGTAAAAGGGTAATTTTTCTTATTTTTGAAGAATAACTGAATTTAACAATGACCGATTTTATCAACAACTCGGCGCAGGATAAACACTTCATTACTAACAATGTGCTGATATTTGAAAATTTGACTGTCTAAGGCTAAAACTTTATAAGCCTGATAGTTATTTTCATCATTTAAATCGGCTCGATAATGCTCACCGTCAACAACTTCTTCTTGTGTGATAGTAAAGTGAATATCTCCCACTAATCCCCAATCGCCTAACTCAATAATTTGGCTAACAATTTCGCCCTGAGACGTTTGTTCAACAAAAGAAAATTCAAAACTACCATCAAGGCAAAGCTCAGCATACTCAACAAGTTGGTGACCGACGTCGTTCATTTCCATACGATACCAACGGCCGGCTAATAATGCTCGGTTATATTGTTCACTCACTTAAAACACGCCTTAATAACTCTGTCAGATATAAATACTATTGTGCATTATTTTCACCGACAACCAAATAAAAAAAACCACAACATTGATTGTTGTGGTTAAATAAAGCGCTTGACGTTTTATTAAAAATTAGTTTTTTAATACCTTAATGCTGCCATTGACACTTTCTAAATTAATCGTAATATCGCCGCTGCCGACTGTCCCAGATAAGTGACGACCACTAAACATTTTTTTCTCACTTGAAAGCCCAAATGCCGTGTCGATACTACCGTGCATGGTTTCGGCATTAATCGTGGCATTGAGCTCACCAGGCATATAAAGTTTAATACTGCCGTTGACCGTTGTTAGCTCCACGCTGTCGATGTTGTTACCAACTTGCTGGTAGGTCGCATTAATACTGCCATTAACTGAATTTAATTCAAGGTTTGCAGCTAAGCCTTGCACACTAATAGTACCATTGACTGTATTCGCTTTTATGTCACCTCGTACTTTATCAATCACCAATGAACCGTTTACTAATTCAATATCGGTTAATGCCGCGCCAAACGGAACCATTACAATATAATCAACTTTGCCAGAGCTATTATTATGCCCCCAAGATGATTGTTTTTGGTATATAGTTTCAACACTAACGCCACTAGAACTTTCAGAAAAATCAAGGTTTATACGGTCTCTATCAGTTTGATTTTCCGCGGTCACTGTTGCTGTTATTCTAATTTCATCGTTACTCCAACCTTGAATATCAACACCACCATTTATATTAGCTAAACGTAAACTTGTTTGTTCATTAACAACAAATGATTTTTCAATGGTATCTTTAACCTCTGCATATACGGTGCTAATACTAGCAAGTGATAAAATTGTGGCTAAAGTAAGTTGTTTCTTAAATGACTGTTTCATGAAATTTCCTTGAGTTTTATTAACTATTTTAATGACTATAATGGTTAAGTACACAATGGCATTGAAAAGGTTTAAATTTTATTTTACTTTTTTAAATGACCTTTCCTGCTCTTAATAACTAACAACAATTCAACTTTTACAGTAACCTAACGGTAATTTTTACCTATTAACAGGATTTATAAATGACCATCGCTAACGTGCACTTACTTCTTACTGGCAATGAATTGATGACGGGAGATATTGTCGACAGTAATTCAGCAATGATCGCTCAACAATGTAAAGCCATTGGCATAAAAATTAGTCGAAAAGTGACCTTAGCTGACGATCTTGATTTACTTGCAAAGGAAATAGAACACTTAACAAAAGATGCCGATGTATTAATTATTAATGGCGGGCTTGGTCCAACAACAGATGATTTAACCGCGCAAGCATTAGCGATGGCGTCACAACGCTTTTTAAAGCAACATCCTATAGCATTGGCCCACCTAAAAACCTGGTGTGAACAACGTAATGCTCATTTAGGTAAGGCTAATTTAAAGCAAGCCCTGCTGCCGGAAAATTGTAATATTATTGCCAACCGAGTAGGCAGCGCAGTAGGTTTTTCCTTAACACTGAATGATTGCCAAATTTTTTGTACGCCGGGGGTCCCTAGTGAACTTAACATAATGCTTGATGAAGTAATCATTCCTGAATTGGCCTCACAATCTAACTTCACTGCGGAAATGGATATTACTCGCTTACAATTATTTGGTATTGGCGAGTCAACCCTTCAGTCAATGTTGGTAAAAAACTTTCCCGATTGGCCTAAAGAAGTTGAAGTCGGTTTTCGTGCATCTTCGCCATTAATAGAATTAAAGTTAACCGTTGAAAAAAATGAGCATTTATCAATAAAAATCGATCTTATTCAAAAAATTAAAACCTTATTAAATGATCACATCATTGAAGAGATTAAAGATAAACCTTATTCTTTAGCCGAACTAGTATTGCAGTTATGCCAACAAAAAAATCTTAAAATAACAACAGCAGAGTCTTGTACCGGCGGTTTAATCGCCAGCGAAATAACCAAAGTTTCAGGGTCATCATCTTCGTTTGAGGCTGGCTTTGTAACTTACTCAAATAATATGAAAAGCAAACTATTGCATGTTAATGAAAATATACTTGAACAACATGGCGCGGTTAGTGAACAGACAGTAATAGCGATGGCAGAAGGTGCATTAGCCATAGCAGGAGCTGATTTAGTTATTGCCGTTTCAGGTATAGCTGGCCCAACGGGTGGCAGTAAAGAAAAACCCGTTGGCTCAGTTTGGATAGCTTGGGGTAATAAAGATAAAATACACACCAAATATTTTTGTATAAAGGCAAATAGGGAAAACTTTCAACGTACGGTAGCAGCAAGATCTCTTGATTTAATAAGACGGTTATTAATTGAGAGTAGTCAAACACCACTTTATTTTTAATATATAGCCTTAATATGTTGTATGCATGTTAACGTTAGGTATTAACTATAATAATATTGAAAGAAATGTCATTTTTATTGCGCCATAAATCAAATCTTTATATATTTATAGGCAGAATAAACTAGAATAGAATTATAAAGCTGCATATTCGTTATTTGGGTAACTAATATTGCTAGACGTTTGAGTAGAAATAGGAGCATATTTTGATAGAAAAAAACTTCATCACGAGTGGTCGTAATACCATTATCCATAAGATGAGAAAATTTGATTTATTGATTATAAATGGCGGTCACCCTGTAGTGATTGTAAGTAACCGTGGTATAGGTATTTACAAAGGTGAAGTTCCAAATAAGAAAGCTGACGCTAAGAAAGCCTATCAAGATGTTGTTGATGTTAGTGCAACAGACGTTTTTGGAGAGAATAAAACATTAATTTTTATACAAGCATTAGATAACAAAGAATATAAAATTGATTATTCAAAAGTAAATACTGGCTCTTTCATTAAAATTCACCAGGAAAACTACATTTAATCGATATTTTAAGTGGTAATATTGGAGTAAATCTAGCGTGACTCAAGCAAGCTTAGTAACAAATAAAAAAAATAATATTGACCTTGTTTTGCAACCGGTTAAAGATGATACACAGGTAACAGAAGCCAGCGTCCATGAACTAATAGAAAATTCTGAATTTAAAGATTTATATGTTGATAATGGTAATATAAAAAATGCCATCGCCGAACTTAATAGTGTCCTAAAACCCCTTCAAACGAATAAATCTGGCCGAGAAATTAGTTATCAAGTGCTTGAGCGCAGAGACGCGACTATTTCAATTACCATTGATAAAGATGAAATGTCTGCAACAGCTGAGATTTCAACAGCGCTTGGTGGTAAACATTTAACCGCTAAGGCCATTCTCAACTCTGCTCAAGAAGCTGGTGTTAGCAAAGGTTTTACCAAAGAGCAATTATTAAAACTTGCTCATCAAGCCGCGAAAGAACCTGCTGGCTCTATAATTACCGGCGAAATTGCCCACGGTAAAATTGCCATTAATGGTAAAAATTCAAAAATAAAATGGTTAGTGCAAAGCGCCCAAGATAGAATTTTACGTCCTAAAGATCGCGAAGATGGAAGTGTCGATATGCGCGATTTAGGTGACATAATTTGTGTGAAAGTTGGCGATCCGCTCGCGAAAAAAATTATGCTTACCGAAGGTGTTAAAGGTTTTACTGTGACTGGCTCTGCCCTAGATCCTTTACCAGGAGATGACATCACGCTAACCGCTGGCGAAGGTACAACAATAAGCCCTAAGAATGATAAAGTCTTAATCTCGACACTGGTCGGCTTACCAAGAATTATTGATAACGGCATGGAAGTTGATCCGGTTTATCGCATAAAAAATGTTGATATCAGTACTGGGCATATCAAATTTGAAGGCAGTGTTATTATTGATGGTGATATTTGTGAGGGTATGAAAGTAACGGCAACCGGCGATATCACAATTGGTGGTTTTGTTGAGTCAGCAACCTTAGAAGCTGGTGGTGACATTACTATTGGTAGTGGCATTATTGGTAAAAAACAAGACGTTGAAGGTCAATCTCTCGATAATATTAAAATGAGTGCTTATATATCTGCTAAAGGTGATATTTTCGCAAAATATGCTCAATATGCTGAAATATCTTGTCACTCCTTACGTATTGAAAACCAAATGATGCACAGCATTATTGATGTTGAAGAGACACTTTGGTTAGGCACTGAAGAAAAAGCTAATGGTAAGCTTATCGCTGGTTACATAAAAGCGGGAAAATCTGTTCATGCCGGTATTGTAGGCGCAACAGCAGGAAGCAGCACCATTATAAGCTTTTCCAAAAAAGTGGATCTAATGAAAGAACAGTTAGAAGACATTGAATTTAAATTAAAAGTTGATTCTGATAAATCAACAGAATTACAATTAGCCGTTAATAAACTCAAAAAGTTGCCTACCGATAAAGTAAACCCTGAGATGCTCAGTAAACTGGTTTCTACTTATAAGTTTCATGCTCATCGCGTAGGTGAGATCCTTAACGAAAAAGAAGCTTTTGAAGAGCAAATACAAACCTATATGGCAAGTGTCTATATAGAAGCAACAGAGAAACTTTATCACGGTGTACAAATGATTGTTGGCGACTTCCAAGATAGATCTCGCCGTGAATATGGACCAACTAAGGTGAATTATAAAGAAAGAAAAATTCATTTTAATCCTATCGTTAATACATAGAATATTACTGAACATTTTCCATCAATATCATTTTAGTTACATTAGGAAAACGATGAAAATTAATACTCTTGCTTTAATTGCAACGAGCTTAATTGCTGGTACAGCTTCAGCACAGCAATGCGATATAAACTTTAATCATGGTGTGGTAATCAACCCTTCTCATGTACGTATTTTGAAAGAAAGCCAAACCTACGTTCAGATTAATAATGATCAACAATTATTTATTCGTGGGCGTGAGATAGCCCTCAATAAAGAACAAAGACAATTACTCACGCAATACAGCCAAGGCATTCGTAAACAAATCCCTGAAATAGTGGCGATAGCGATTGAAGGTGTTGATATTGATTTAAAAGCAGTAAACAAAGTTATTGCGGGTTTAACGGGTGAAAATAGCGCCTCACATCAAAAAATTCAAGAGCGCTTCGATGAGATGCAATACCGTTTAAGAGAACGTTTTAACCATAGCGATACTAATTATTATATTGCTTCGCAAGATTTTGCTGATTTTGATGAAATTTTTGCTGGCGCCTTTGAACAAGAAATTGAAAGTATCGTAACCGAATCAATTGGCACTATTTTAATGGCCGTTGGTGAAGCAATGACCACCAACGAAGCAAGCAGTAGTGAACAGCGCGTAGAAACCTTTGACCAACGTATCAAAGGTATGGAAAAGGATTTGCAGCTTGACATTGAACCCCGCGCACAAGAAGTTAAATTAAAAGCGGCGCAGTTTTGTAAAAGCTTAAAGAAGTTAGATCAACTAGAGTCGAAGTTACAGCAAAGTATCACTGCACTGAGTGAATTTGATTTGATACAGACAAAGTAATTCCGTTGCTCCCAAAGAGCAACGTCATAGTGAACAAAGTGCCAACCTGAACATAACACCGTCATCATCAACACAACGCCGTCATCCTTAGACAGGCACCGTCATCCTGAACATAACGCCGTCATCCTGAACTTGTTTCAGGATCTGTACTTGTAACAACAAAGACCAGATACTGAAATGAATTCAGCATGACGACAAAAGGACTAAATGATCACGACTCCCTGATGTCATCACTGTTATCACAACGCCATCATCCTGAACACAAGCACCATCATCCTGAGACAGGCGCCGTCATCCTGAACTTGTTTCAGGATCTGTACTTACAACCACAAAAACCAGATACTGAAATGAATTCAGCATGACGACAAAAGGACTTAACGATCATCGACTCCCTGATACCATCACTGTCATTCTGAACACAACGCCATCATCCTAAAACAAGCACAATCACCTGAACACAACTCCGTCATCCTGAAACAAGCACCGTCATCCTGAACTTGTTTCAGGATCTGTACTTACAACAACAAAAACCAGATACTGAAATGAATTCAGCATGACGACTAAAGGACTAAACGCTCACCGACTCCCTGATACCATCACTGTCATTCTGAACACAACGCCATCATCCTAAAACAAGCACACACAACTCATCATCCTGAGACAAGCACAATCACCTGAACGCAACACCGTCATCCTGAACTTGTTTCAGGATCTGTACTTACAACCACAAAAACCAGATACTGAAATGAATTCAGCATGACGACTAAAGGACTTAACGATCATCGACTCCCTGATACCATCACTGTCATTCTGAACACAACGCCATCATCCTAAAACAAGCACAATCACCTGAACACAAACGCCATCATCCTAAAACAAGCACAATCACCTGAACACAACTCCGTCATCCTGAAACAGGCACCGTCATCCTGAACTTGTTTCAGGATCTGTACTTGCAACCACAAAAACCAGATACTGAAATGAATTCAGCATGACGACTAAAGGACTAAACGCTCACCGACTCTCTGAAACCATCACTATCATCAACACAACGACTTAATCCTAAACATAAAAAAACCTGCATCAGCAGGTTTTTATAATTAAAATCGCACAAATAGTAACTTACATATTTGGATAATTCGGACCACCGGTGCCTTCTGGTGTCACCCAAGTTATATTTTGGCTTGGGTCTTTAATATCACAGGTTTTACAGTGAATACAGTTTTGTGCATTGATCACTAATTTATCACCCTGCTCTGTCGATTCAATTTCGTATACGCCAGCCGGACAATAACGCTGAGCAGGCTCTGCATATTTAGCTAAATTAACCGTAATAGGAACATCGACGTCAGTCAGTCTTAAGTGACAAGGTTGTTCTTCTTCATGGTTAGTATTTGACAAAAATACTGAGGTTAATTTATCAAAACTCAGTTTATTATCTGGTTTTGGATAATTGATAACAGCCGACTCCGAGGCTAATTTAAGCTGGTCATGGTCAAGCGTGTCGTCCTTGAGGTTAAACGGTAATTTACCGTTAAATAGGTTTTGATCTATGGTGTTATAAGCACCACCCAAGGTCATACCAAATTTATGCATCGCCGGACCAAAATTGCGAGAGCTATAAAGTTCGTCATATAACCAAGAGTCTTTAAACCTTTCAGTATAATCAGCAAGGTCTTTACCGCCTTCATCACCGGAAACGATCACTTGAAAAATACTCTCAGCGGCTAACATACCCGATTTCATTGCAGTATGATTACCTTTGATTTTAGCAAAGTTTATCGTTCCAGCATCACAACCAACGATAATACCACCTGGCATTGTCATTTTAGGTAATGAGTTAAAACCACCCTTTGCCATCGCTCGTGCTCCATAAGAAACACGTTTACCGCCTTCAAGGTACTGACTAATTTTTGGATGATGTTTATAACGTTGAAATTCATCAAATGGACTTAAATGCGGGTTGCTATAATTTAAATCTACAATAAGACCTACAAATACTTGATTATTTTCTGCATGGTATAAATAGCCACCACCCGTTGCGCCTTGATCTAATGGCCAACCAGCCGTATGTACTACGAGACCTTCTTGGTGCTTAGCGGGATCAATGTCCCAAATTTCTTTAAAACCTAAACCGTAATGCTGTGGAGAGACACCTTCATCTAAATTAAATTTACTGATCAGTTCTTTACCTAAGTGACCACGGCAACCTTCAGCAAAAACAGTATACTTAGCGCGAAGTTCCATTCCAGGAACAAACGAATCTTTTTCTTTACCGTTAACATCTAGACCCATGTCACCGGTAATAATACCCGCAACACTACCATCATCGTTATAAAGTACTTCATGTGCAGGGAAACCAGGAAAAATTTCAACCCCTAACTCTTCCGCTTGCTCTGCTAACCAACGACATACGTTACCCATGCTAACAATATAGTTTCCATCGTTATGCATAGTTTTTGGTACAGATATGTTAGGTAATTTTATCGCGTTGCTTTCGCTGTTAAGTAAGTAAAGATCATCGCCGGTAACTTTTGTATTCAGTGGCGCGCCTTTTTCTTGCCAATCTGGGAATAATTCATTTAGCGCTCTTGGCTCAAAAACAGCCCCCGATAAAATATGTGCTCCAACTTCTGAGCCTTTTTCAACAACGCAGACTAAGAGTTCTTGATCTTTTTCTTTTGCTAACTGCATCAAACGACAAGCTGTTGCTAAGCCAGACGGACCAGCACCAACAATAACAACGTCAAAATCCATCGATTCGCGTTCCATAAATTTCCCCAAAAAATATTCATTTAAATAAAATCAAACACTCGTTTGATTTTCAAACACCTGTTTGATAATATCACTCATTATAGATATTTTGTTGATAAATACTATCTTCTATTGAAAGATATTGCGACAAAAGCTATTTAAGCTCAATTTATCGAGACAAGCACCGTATTACGTTGACGTTCACGTAGTCTAGTATTAGTCTGTCGAGCAATAATGAGAAATACTTGCTAATGTTAGTTTAATTAATCAAACCTTAGCTTTACACTATAAATACAAACACAACAAACGCAATCAGAGGCTACGATGAAAGTATTAGTACCTATTAAACGTGTAATTGACTATAACGTCAAAGTTCGCGTAAAAGCAGACAATTCAAATGTTGATCTTGCTAATGTAAAAATGGCAATTAACCCTTTTTGTGAAATCGCTGTAGAAGAAGCGGTTCGTTTAAAAGAAGCTGGCGTTGCCACTGAAGTTATTGTGGTATCCGTTGGTGACAAATCTTGCCAAGAACAATTAAGAACGGCTTTAGCATTAGGCGCAGACCGCGCTATTCAAATCGAAACTGATGAGAAGTTAGACGCTCTTAATATCGCCAAACTTTTACAAAAGATTGTTGAAGAAGAACAGCCACAATTGGTTATTCTAGGTAAGCAATCTATCGACAGTGATAATAATCAAACAGGTCAAATGCTCGCTGCCTTAACAGGTATGCCGCAAGGTACTTTCGCATCAGTGGTAAAAGTTGAAGGCGATAAAGTTAATGTAACACGTGAAGTTGATAGCGGCTTACAAACTGTATCACTTAACCTACCTGCAATTGTTACTACCGATTTGCGTTTAAATGAACCTCGTTATGCTTCATTACCTAATATCATGAAAGCAAAGCGTAAACCATTAGTGGTAAAACCCGCTGCAGATTTTGGCATTGATTTAAGCCCACGTTCAAAATTAATAAAAGTTGTACCACCTGCAACACGTAAAGCCGGTATTATTGTTGATGGTGTAGATACATTAATTGAAAAACTGAAAAATGAAGCGAAGGTGATTTCATGAGTATTTTAGTATTTGCTGAACATGATAACAGCACATTAAAAGCTGACACGCTTAAAACAGTTGCTGCAGCTCAAGCAATTGGTGGTGACATTCATATATTAGTTGCTGGTAGTAATTGTCAGAGTGTTGCACAAGAAGCCGCTAAAGTTAACGGTGTAAGTAAAGTGCTTGTTGCTGATAATCCAGCTTATGAACATCAGTTAGCTGAAAACATTAGCTTATTGGTAACAGAACTTGCTGCTGATTACGAACACGTCTTAGCAACAGCTTTAACAACAGGTAAGAACTTTATGCCTCGCGTTGCCGCTTTATTAGATGTTGCACAAATATCAGATATTATTGCTGTAGAAAGTAGTGATACTTTTGTTCGTCCTATTTATGCAGGTAATGCTATTGCCACAGTGCAAAGCTTAGACAGTAAAAAAATAATTACAGTTCGTCCTACGGGATTTGACCCAGTTGCCACTGATGGTAGTGCTGAAATTGTAACAGTAGACTCAGTAACAGACGCTGGAATTTCAACGCATGTAAATGATGAACTTTCTGTATCAGAACGTCCTGACTTAGGCGCAGCAAGTATCGTTATTTCAGGTGGTCGTGGCATGCAAAACGGCGATAACTTCAAGTTACTTGAAGGTATTGCAGATAAGCTTGGCGCTGCTATTGGTGCTTCACGTGCCGCTGTAGATGCTGGCTTTGTACCTAATGACATGCAAGTCGGTCAAACAGGTAAAATTGTAGCTCCTGACCTATACATAGCTGTAGGTATAAGTGGTGCAATACAGCATTTAGCTGGTATGAAAGATTCTAAAATCATTGTTGCGATCAACAAGGATGCCGAAGCGCCTATTTTCCAAGTAGCTGATTACGGTATTGTTGGTGATTTATTTGAAGTATTACCAGAGCTTGAAGGTAAACTGTAAACTATAACGTTTTCAGACTTATTTTCTAGGTATAATAAAGCCACTTTAATAGTGGCTTTATTTTTATCTTTTATTTAACCACTCAGTCAATTAACACTCGGGTACCACATCATGAAAAATAAACTTTCTAGTCTTAGCGATCTTGCTGGTGCATTTGGTAGAGAGAGTGCTACAGCTGAGCATTCGGCCAAACAGCAACCAGCCGATAGTTCATTAGTATATTCAACAGATAGTGGCCGTATCAAACAAGACAATAACGCCCAAACAATAACAGCCAGTGATGGCTTTGCTAAAGTTAGGCGTGAAACTAAAGGCAGAAAAGGTAAAGGTGTCATCACCATTAGCGGATTAGGCTTAGATGCAAAAGCGCTAAAAGAGCTTGCTACAAAATTGAAGAAAACCTGTGGCACCGGTGGCAGTGTTGTCGGTGAAGTCATCGAAGTGCAAGGCGATAAAAGAGAGCAAATAAAACAGGTCCTTGAGAGCAATGGCTTTAAGGTAAAGTTTGTTGGCGGCTAGTCAGCAAACATCTAACAGGCTAACTTATATCGTACTTTCGTAATTTCATTGCTATTTTATTGTGTGAAACTTTTAACCGCTCTGCTAGTTTCCTCGTTGTTGGGTAAAGCGGATACAAGGTTTTAAGCAAATCGCCTTCAAATTTTTCTTGAGCACTATTCCAGTCCGACCATTGAGGCTGCTCAGCAAAATTTTCACCATCGCTAGCAGAACCAGCAATATTATGACTTATCGGTAAATCGACTGCTGAAAATTGTGATAACGCACCATCAATATCAGACTTTTCAATAACACCGCTATCATTAAGGGCTACCGCTCTAAATAAAATATTTTGTAACTGGCGAATATTACCTGGCCATTGGCATATCTTAAGGGCCGCAAGTGCTTGCTCTGTTAAAGTAGGTACTTTTCGTGCAACTTGAAGCGCCGCCATTTTAATAAAGTGTGCCGCTAATAAAATAATATCATCGGGTCGTTCACGCAGTGGAGGTATCGACAAATTCAATACATTTAGGCGATAGAATAGGTCTTCTCTAAATAATTGTCGTTCAATCTGTTGTGGTAAGTGTTGGTGACTGGCACTGATTATACGCACATTCGCCGTTAACTCTTTCGTGCCACCTAGGCGACGATATTTATAATCCTGTAAGAATCGTAATAACTTAGCTTGTAAATATACTGACATTTCTGCAATTTCATCTAAAAAGATAGTCCCTGTTTCTGCCAGTTCAAATAGCCCAGGTTTCCCCCCTTTTTGAGCCCCGGTAAAAGCACCTGGCGCATAGCCAAACAGTTCACTTTCCAATAAGTTTTCGGGTAATGCTGCACAATTCAGCGCTAAAAAAGGCGCGTCGGCACGTCGACTGGCATTATGCAAAGCACGAGCTAATAACTCTTTACCTGTACCTGTTTCACCACTGATAAGTACCGGTAATTCTAATTCTGAAAACCTGAGTGTTTGAGACTTTAAGAGTCTAATAGCTGAGTTCTCACCAATAATATTATCAAATTCAGCTTGCTCTCGACTCTGTATTAATGCGATATGCTGACCAACGCGATTCATTGAACGTAAGGTGAGAATAACGCCTGATGAACTATGTTCTGAAAATATTGGCGTGATATCAGCTAAATAGGAGTGTTCGAGGAATGAGAGTGAAAAATTACTCATTGAAGAATTAAGCATGTCTTGAAAAGACTGATCTATATATTGATCGATATGCTGTCCCTCAATTTTTATAACTAAATCTTTTAATAACGACTGAGCGGCCGTATTAATAATAACAATAATACCATTTTGGTCGATATCCAGTATAGGGTCTGGAATAGTGTCTAATAAGGTTTTTAAATGTGCCTCACGTCTTTGTGTCGGTAATAAGTCGACAGATAAACAATGAACTATGTCATCGCGGTGCGACAGAGAATTTTGCACGTCAGACAATGCTAATTCATTGGACATAAAGTGGACATAAATAAAGTGACTAACCACTTCAAGTGAACGTATATTCCAACGATTATCAGCAAAAATAGCCAAGATTTCTTGGCTTATACCAATACGATCTTTTACTTTAATTTCAATTCTCATCAGTTTATCTCAATGTTTCAAAGTCATATTGTAATAGATTAATTACAATGTATTAATTATATTACAGAATAACTGATAAGCGAACGATTTGTAATAATTTAATTACAAATCAATAGGCCTACACACCAACAATCACATAACACATTGATATAATTACCTTATATATTGCTGGCTCTTTTTTTGCAAACATAAAAACAAACGGATCAATATAAAAGAAATTAGCGGCGCAACCTATAAAAAATAACAAAGTGCGCCGCTAATTTTCTTCATCGAAATGCTTATTAAAGAGAAGATTTATGAAAAATAGTAAATATGTTGAAACACAAGCAATCCATTCAGGGCGTATTAACGATGAGCAATTTGGCTCTTTAGCAACTCCGCTCTACCAAACGTCTACTTTCATTTTTGAAAACGCTAAACAAGGCGCCGACCGTTTTGCGGGTGAAGCTGAAGGATATATCTATGGACGATTAGGTAACCCTACAGTA
Organism: Colwellia sp. BRX8-4; assembly: GCF_014077345.1. Classification (NCBI taxonomy): domain Bacteria; kingdom Pseudomonadati; phylum Pseudomonadota; class Gammaproteobacteria; order Alteromonadales; family Colwelliaceae; genus Colwellia; species Colwellia sp. BRX8-4. The sequence continues at coordinate 2,864 of NZ_JACGVS010000030.1, read as the reverse complement.
AGACAATTAGAAATGCGTGTTGCTGCCATGGAAGAAATGGAAGATGCCGCTGCCACAGCAACAGGCATGGCAGCTGTTTCTGGCGCCTTATTAGCTAATTTGCAATGTGGTGATCATATTATTTCATCTAGTGCCTTGTATGGCTGTTCATATGCATTGATCAGTCATATGCTAACCAAATTCGGCATTGAAGTTTCATTTGTTGATATGAAAGTGCCTGAAAATATTGAAAAAGCGATAAAACCAAATACTAAAGTTATATTCCTAGAAACACCAATAAACCCAAATTTAGTAGTTTTAGATTTAGCACGTATTTTAGCGATATCAAAAAAACACAGTATTCTATCAATCGTTGACAATACTTTCTTAACCCCTGTTTTACAGCAACCTGGAAAATTTGGTGCGGATATCGTTGTTCACAGTGCAACTAAGTATCTAAATGGTCATGGTGATGTGGTAGCAGGTATTATCTGTAGTAATGCTGAAATGATAGAACACATCAAATTAACTGCACTTAAAGATATTGGCGCAACAATGAGCCCTCATGATGCATGGTTAATTATGAGAGGATTAAAAACCTTACCATTGCGTATGGAACGCCACTGTTCAAATGCACAAACAATCGCTGAGTTTTTAGAAAGTCACCCAATGATAGCTAAAGTTTATTACCCTGGCCTTAAATCGCATGACGGTTATAAATTTATTGGTACGCAAATGAAAGCGGCTGGTGGAGTTATCGCTTTTGAATTAAATGCAGACTTAAAAGGTGGCGAAGAGTTTATAAATCGGATGAGTTTATTTTCAATCGCAGTAAGCCTAGGAGATGCAGAGTCTCTTATTCAGCACCCTGCTTCGATGACTCATTCACCTTATACACCAGAAGAGAGAGTAGCGGCAGGTATCAGTGATAGTTTAATTCGAATATCTGTTGGTTTAGAACACGTAAATGATTTACTTGACGATCTGAAGCAATCGTTAGATCAAATAGAAAACCGCCAAGAGCAAGTTGCCTAACTTAGCGGTTTATAACGAGTAAGTATAATTACCCGTAAAGTATTAATCCTGCGTTATAATTTTAGTTAGCGCAGGCAGTACTTTTTCTTTTAACAAGGTTAATTCACTGTCTGTATAAGCCTTCATTGCAAACTCACCCCAAACAGGCTTCGGCCAAGCAATATCATCCGCAAAGCGAACAATGTGATGGACATGAAGTTGTGGACAAATATTACCTAATGCCGCTACATTCATTTTTGTGCCATTAAATAACTGCATTAAGATTTCACTTAACAAACTTGATTCATTGAGAAACTGCTGTTGTTGCTGCCAATCAAGTTGATAAATATCTTGAATATCATCGACCCTAGGTACTAAAACAAACCACGGATAATTACTATCATTCATTAGTAATAGTGTTGACAGTGGTAACTCAAGTAACTCAATGGTGTCACGTTGTAATAGCGCATGAAGTTGAAATGTATTAGACATATAGACTCTCTTAACGTTTATTTTTACGACCGCGACCGCGGGCAGTTTTCTTAGCTTCTCTAGCCGCTACTTTTTTAGCCTCAAGTTCGATAAAATGTAGTGTTTCAATTTCTATCATATCAGGTGTTTCAAAAGTAATGCCGCCCAGGGTATTATCACGGATCTCATTGATTAATATTGCTGCGGCTTTATGATAATCAATACGTCCCCCTGATTTAACACAGCCGCGTCTACGACCTATTTCTTCAAGTAACTCTACTTCGGTTTGTGGCGTATCGTCAAATTGATAACGTTCTTTTAATCGTTGTGGGTAATGCGCTAATAAATATTCACCGGCAAACGAAGCAATATCTTCATGGTCAAAGGCGGTATCTTTAACTGCGCTGGTAATCGCTAATCGATAGCCACTGTTTTCATTAACAATTTTTGGCCACAACATACCTGGGGTATCATATAAGTAAAGACCTTCGTCTAAACGAATTCGCTGCTGACCTTTAGTCACAGCAGGCTCATTACCCACTTTAGCTTTTGCTTTTCCAACAAGAGTATTTAATAAAGTAGATTTACCTACGTTAGGGATACCCATGATAACAACGTTGATCTGTTTACCCGTTTCATTTTTACTGGGTACTAATTTACGAATAAGACTAGGGAGTGTCTTCGCTACAGAAGGGTTATCTGTGGTTAGAGCAATTGCTTTGACATTTTTTTGAGACTCTAAATATTCTAGCCAAATTTTTGTTTTAGCAGGATCGGCAAGATCTGACTTATTGAGAATTTTAATAAGGGGGATATCACCTCTGATCTCAGTGATCATCGGATTTTCACTGCTAAACGGCAATCTAGCGTCACACACTTCTATGACCACATCTATTTGTGGAAGAATTTCTTTTATTTCTTTTTGGGCTTTATGCATATGCCCAGGGAACCAATTAATAGCCATAACAACACTAAGTAATTTATTAATGTGTAGATTTTAGCAAGTTACGCATTGATACACACGTTACATTGAAAATAAATATGATATTACAAGCATCGCCAGTTATAAGATAAGCTTTTGAGCTGAAAGATATGAAATTTAACATGCGTTAGTAGCAAGTTTACAAAGACTTAAATACAAAAAACGTTTCGTTTATAACAAGCATGCTTATTAAAAGCCAGACTTCCTTTTTATCAGTGCATGCTAGTTAGCGAATCTTGACTTTTTTTAACGTCAGAAAGCAAAAAACCCGACTCTTTCGAATCGGGTTTTTCTAATTAGGAGCCTAGCAATGTCCTACTCTCACATGGGAACTCCCACACTACCATCGGCGCTACTGCGTTTCACTTCTGAGTTCGGAATGGGATCAGGTGGTGCCACAGTGCTATTGTCGCTAGAC